>CAMVFC010000047.1 GCA_947166655.1 uncultured Prevotellaceae bacterium | reverse complement strand
ATTAGTTTCCTCCATAGTTTTTAGGTTCGGCCTCAGAAATCTTCTGGGGATAGTAGGTCCGGACGGCCACTTGTTCGTCCTCGGAGCAACGTGCATAAGGATGTCCGAATTTAGCGATGGCGAGGTCGTCACGCAGCTCATTATAAGCAGCGACAAGTTCGTTCTGCACCTGGAAGTAGATGTTGTACGGCGTACCACGGTCAGTCTGTACAGAGATGACGTGCTTATCCGTGACGTAACATGTTCCGAGCAGGTCGATGACCTTGGCATGAAGTTCGGGCAGCTTGGGATTGTTATTTTTGTTCTGGATGAACTCTTTGGCGCGCGCCCTGAGCTGATTGACATCAATGAAGTCATGGTTGACCATCAGGTAACCGGCTGCATTGAGGCGCACATTGAGTACGTTGCGTTCCTTCACATCAATCTGTGCATCTTCCTGATTGGGTTCGGGCGGCTGCGGCAGGCGTCGAGCCAGACCCATATCGGTGTCCATGGACGTGGTCACCAGGAAGAAGATGAGCAGGATGAAAGAAATGTCAGCCGTAGAACTCGAGTTCAGCCCTGGCACTTTCTTTTTCTTTCTTGCCATAGTTGTTGGTTTAATGTTTAAAGTTTAATGTGAAGTGTTTAAAGTCTAAAGAACCATGTTGAGCAGATGCAGAAGGGTAATCTCGTACATAAGCAATCATTGGGCTTTAAACTTTAAACATTAAACTTAGTACTTATTCCTTCGGGGTTGCGCTCTTGATGAGGATTCCGCTCATGCTGACGATAACGGCGACGATGGTGATGAAGGCCAGGATGTAGATGGCCCAGATGAACATGTCGACGACCGTCACCATACCTGCAGAGGTGGTGACGCCGGAAACGGTGGTGTAGGCCTCTTCTCCCATGCCTGCAATGAGTCCGATGACAAGAGCAATGATGACAGCACCCCAAGTGCAAAGTGTCACCTTACCACTGGGAATACCCGTAGGGTTAGGACCGGTATTGCCGGAGTTCACCAGAGCACCACGGACAACGCTCCAGATGGAGAGCCCTGCCGTAATGACGAAGAGAGCGTACATCAGGATCAACACCAGATCCGTCAGCGCCGGTGAGACGTGCACACCGTCGAAATCCATGTTGTTGTAATCCACCACGAAGAAGAGGAGGAAGCAGACAACACCGACTGCGATGGTTGCATACAGCGCGATATTTGACAGCTTTTCAAGTTTCATGATTATTGTTGCGTTAACAAGTCGTTTGTTTTCGGTTTTGAATCTCGTAGCCAATTACTTCTTGCACTTGGGGGACTTCACGCAAGTGTCGAGCAGGCTCATAGCAGCCTCTTCCATGTTAGAGTTGAGACCCTCCACACGGGACAGGATGTAGTTGTAGAACACCTGCAGGATCAGGGCGACGACGATACCGAAGATGGTGGTGATAAGTGCGACCTTCATACCACCAGCAACGACTGTCGGGCTGATATCGCCAGCGCGCTCGATATCATCGAATGCCTGGACCATACCAATCACGGTTCCGAGGAAGCCGAGAGACGGAGCCATAGCGATGAAGAGGGTAATCCACGAGCAGTTCTCCTCGAGGTAAGCACCCTGCACCTCGGCCTCGATATTGATGGTACGCTCAATGGTAGCGATGTCATTCTGGTCATCGCTGTTGAGGTTTTGGAGAGCCTTCTTAGCCAGCTGAGCAACAGGGCCGCGTGTCTCAGAAGCGAACTTGATGGCATCTTCAATCTTGCCACCCTTGACCTTCTCAGCAATCGTAGCCATGAACTTACGTGTGTTCACCTGAGCCAGTGTGAGGTAAATAATACGCTCGATGCAGAAAGCAAGACCGAGCACGAGAGCGATAGCAACGAGGCTCATGAAGCCTGCATCACCTTCGATGAACTTTGTCTTCAGCGTCTTGTGCAGACCTTCTTCTTCCTCAACGGGAGCTACTGTCTCTTCAACAACAGGAGCTTCAACAGAATCTACGGCAGCAGAGTCGACAGCGGCAGAATCAACCTGCTCGGCAGCAGCATCAGCCACTTCGTCCTGAGCCATCACGGAAGGTGTCATGCCAAAAGTGCAGGCAGCCACCATTGCAACAATTGCAAAATACTTTTTCATTTTGTTTTTGGTTTAATGATGAATGAATTTGTTATTTTATTGGTTTGTTATTCGCGTTATTTCGGTACAAAATTATCTTTTTTTTTCCTTACTCCCATCGTTTTCGTCCAAAAAGTTCACTTCTGAAGGCATTTTTCTTTAGTTTTGGTGCAAAAAGGGCTCTTCATTGTGCTTTCGGGAAGGTTCTAAGTGCATTTGACGTGGTTACTTCAGCCACTTCTTCGTCTGTGACGCCATAGATGTCGGCGAGTCGATGAATGACGGCTGTCAGAAAGGCTGTTTCATTACGTTTTCCGCGATACGGGACAGGGGCGAGATAAGGGGCGTCCGTCTCCAAGACAATACGGCTGAGCGGCACCACCTCCTTCAACACACTGGGCAGTGAGGACTTTTTGAAAGTAAGCACTCCGCCGATACCAAGCATAAAGCCGCTGAACTGCAACAGTTCTGCTGCCTCTTCGGCCGATCCGCCAAAGCAATGGAAGACTCCCGTCAGGTTTCCTTCAGGGGAAGAGGCAACACCGACACTTTGGCGAAGGACATCCACCACCTCCCGATGTGCACTGCGGGTATGAATCATCAGCGGCAAGTGATAGCGCAAAGCCCACTGGACTTGGATAGCAAAGGCTTCCTGCTGTTCAGCATAGAGGGTCCGGTCCCAATAGTAGTCGAGTCCCACTTCGCCGACGGCAATAAACGGATGCGACGGCTGCTGCAACAAGCGTTCCATCCCTGCGAGCACATCGCGCCAATCCGCGGTGAGGTCTTCGGGATGCAAGCCTATCATGGGATAAAGGAAGCCGGGATAGCGCTCCGCCAATGCGCACATAGGCGGAAGGCTTGCTGCACTGACATTGGGCAGGAAGATCCGTGAGGCCCCGGCATTCCGTGCCCGTAAGAGCACGTCGTCGATGTCCTCGGCAAACTCCTCTCCATATAGATGGCTATGGGTATCGATGAACATCATCCGAGGTTACGACTTTCTTTGCAGAAGGGCAAATGCGAAATCCCGTAAGGGTCGCTTGTTCTCTTCGGCCACCTCTACGGCATCCAGACTCTTCACGGCTTCAGCGAAATAGTCGTTGATACGTTGCTCAGCCATCTGGCGGACACCTATCTGGTCATACAAAGCCGTGACGGCCGCTATCTTCTGTTCCGGATCGTATTCGGTAGCGTCCAGCCACTTCTCAAGCTCACGATGCTGTTCGGGATTGGCCGCCCGGAGCGCATTGATGAGCATAAAGGTTTTTTTATTGCAGAGGATATCTCCACCTATTTTCTTCCCGAACGTTCTGAAGTCTCCGTAGACATCAAGCAGGTCGTCCTGCAACTGGAAACTGAGTCCGAGGAGTTCGCCGAACCGATACAGACGGTCGGCATCGGCATCCGGTGCTCCGGCCTGAATGGCTCCCATCTTCAGCGCACAGGCCAAGAGTACAGAAGTCTTCAGGCGAATCATCTCGATATACTCCTCTTCCCGCACATCCATGCGCGTCTCAAAGTCGATGTCGTACTGCTGTCCTTCATCGATCTCTATCGCCGTTTTCGTAAAGAGGTCGACCACCTGCTGCAGGTATTCCGGTCGTGCCTGAGCCACAAAGCGGAAGGCCATGACCAGCATGTTGTCTCCCGAAAGGATGGCCGTGTTATCGTTCCACACCTTGTGTACGGTCGGCTTTCCGCGTCTGACGTCTGCCCGATCCATGACATCATCGTGAAGCAGGGTGAAATTATGGAAGGTCTCTATACCGATAGCCGTCGGCATAATGGTCTCGAAGTCGTCCTTATAGAGCTGATAAGCCATCAGCATCAAGGCCGGACGCATCCGCTTCCCCCCCAACGAGAGGGCATACTGAATCGGCTCATAGAGATTCTTTGGTTGCTTGCCGAAGGACACCTGTGCAAGCGCTTGATTAAAGGTGTCGAGGATCTGTGTGAAAGTTTTCATTGTGGAAACGCGAAGAGGGGTGATGAAGAAGGTTCTCTGTCTTTGAAAAGAGAGGCTGCACAGCACTGCGCAGCCTCTCTCACACTATATATAATAAGGTATAAATCCCCTTGAGGTTATTGCAGGCGGAACATAACGGGAAGGTTGAAGCGGCTACGCACAGTCTTGTTACCCTGGCGGGCGGGCTTCCATTTGGGCATCTCCTTCACCACGCGCTCTGCTTCCTTAGAGAGCGAAGGATCCGGCGAACGGAGGACCTTCACATCCACGATGGAGCCGTCGCGGTTCACGACGAACTGCACGAAGACACGTCCCTGAATGTTCTGTTCCTGAGCGATGGAGGGGTATTTGATGTGCTTCGACAGCCAGTCGTAGCAGGCTTGCTCACCGCCGGGGAACATAGCATTTTCCTCCACGACCTCGAAGATACGGTCGTCATCGGCTTCTTCGCGCACGGGGCCTACAGGAGCGGCAACGACTGCGGTGGGAGCGCCGTCACCCGTGACGGTGGAAATGGCCTGGTTGACCTCTTCTGACGTTTGGACTTCCTCTTCTGCCAGCTCCGTCTCGTCGTCCACGATGTTGAGGATTTCAGCAACCTTAGGTGCTGCTGCAGGCGGGGGAGCCATCTGTTCTTTCTGAGTGGTGATAGGAATCATCTCCTCTTCGAAAGCACTTTCGTAGATGGGTTCCAACTCTTCGTACTTAATCTCTCTTGTGGTGTACTCGAATGCCACAAACATGAGTGCGAGCACCAGCACGTAGCCAAGCAGAAGGCTTGTACCACGCTGTCCACGCAACTCGTCGGTCAGTGATTTGGTCTGTTCCATTTTCGGTATTTAGCTTTTACGTTTTCTGTCTTTGGCGGACGCTTTTATCGCTTCCACGGCGACAAAAGTAACACATTTTTTCGAGACGAGGACTTCTTTTGGAGTATTTTTTTCCGTTTGAATGCTTTTTTTTCAAAAAAAAGGCCTTTTGCACCCTAAAACGGCATCTTCAAACGTTATTATAATGAAATAATGCTTATCTTTGCGCGCAAATTACGATCATGAGCTCTGTTTTTCGCTCCTTCACCCTGCTGTTTGCCGCTGTCCTCGCATTGTCTGTTCATGCGCAAGACGGCTCCACCAGCATTTTCCAGTTCCTTCGCCTGCCGACGTCTGCCCACACGATGGCGCTCGGCGGATACAATATCACCCTGACCGACGACGACGCTTCCCTGCTTCACCAGAATCCTGCGCTGATGGCCGATGCCAGCGACGGAGCACTTGCGCTCAGTCTGATGACCTACATGAAAGGCAGCAAGGCAGGTACAGCGTCGTGGACGTCGGGCCACGGCGAACGTGGCACGTGGGGCGTCGGCGCACAGTTTGTCGGCTATGGGAGTATGGCAGAGACCACCGTCGAGGGTCTGGAGACTGGCACGTTCAGCGCCCTGGACCTGGCCTTGACCGGAGGCTATGCCTATCAGTTGACAGAGCACGTGGCCGGCGGCGCTTCCGGAAAATTCCTTTATGCCAAATACGGAGCTTACACCTCCGTCGCGCTGGCCGTAGACCTGGGACTGAACTATTACAACGAGGACACAGAGCTCTCCATCTCTGCCGTTGCCGCCAACCTCGGAGGGCAGATCAAGTCCTTTGCCGACCATCGCGAGTCGCTGCCTTTCGACCTGCGGTTAGGCATCTCGAAGCGTCTCGAAGGCGCTCCCTTCCGCTTCTCCGTGACCTTGGTCGACCTGACGCGCTGGCGTTCATCCGACTATTACTCCACCGAGGGCAAGGTCAAGCGCGGACGCATCCTGGCCAACCACTTCGTCCTCGGTGCCGACATTCTCCTCTCGGAGCAGCTCTATGCCAGCGTCGGAATGAACATGCGCCGTTCTTACGAGCTGAAAGCTGCCGGTGGCAGCCACGGGGCCGGCCTCTCTTTCGGGGCTGGTCTGACGCTGAAACGGCTGAAGCTGCACGCCGCCTATGCCAAGTATCACCTGTCTGTACCCAGCCTCATGCTGACGGCACAGATAAAAATTTAGACTGATGTTTATCAGTTCATACGTTCATACTTTAATCCGTTAATATGAAAAAGATTACCATTGCCATCGACGGGCACTCCTCGTGCGGCAAAAGCACCATGGCGAAAGACCTCGCGCGCGAAATCGGGTACATATATATAGACAGCGGAGCCATGTACCGCTGCTGTACGCTCTTCTGCATGCAGCGGGGTCTGATCCGCCCTGATGGCAGCATCGACGTGGAGAGCCTGCAAAGGCTGATGCCGGAGATCCAGGTCAGCTTCCGTCTGAATGCCTCTACAGGCCGGCCCGACGCCTACCTCAACGGCGTCAACGTCGAGGAACGCATCCGCAAGATGGACGTCTCGGCACACGTCAGCCCCGTAGCAGCCCTGCCCTTCGTGCGTGCCGCCATGACGGCGCAACAGCAAGAAATGGGACGCGAAGGCGGCATCGTTATGGACGGACGCGACATCGGCACGGCGGTCTTCCCCGATGCCGAGTTGAAGGTCTTCGTCACCGCCTCCGACGAGATTCGTGCCCAGCGACGCCTCGACGAGCTGCGCGCCAAGGGCGAAGAGGCTGATTTCGAATCCGTTCTGGCCAACCTGCGCGAACGCGACCGCATCGATTCCACACGCGCCGTGGCTCCCCTGCGACAGGCAGAGGATGCACTGGTGCTGGACAACAGCCACCTCACCATTCCCGAGCAGAAGCAATGGTTGCTGGAACGTTTCAAGGAGAGAACCGCATGAACATAGAGATCGACACAGGGTCCGGCTTCTGCTTCGGCGTCACACGCGCCATCGGCAAGGCCGAAGAGGAGCTGCAGCAGGGACGTCCGCTGTACTGCCTGGGCGACATCGTCCACAACGGGCGCGAGGTGGAGCGCCTGGGCGAACTGGGCCTTGTGACCATCGACCACGAGCAGTTCGCACGGCTCCACGACGCCAACGTTCTCCTGCGCGCGCATGGCGAACCGCCAGCCACCTACCATCAGGCCGAACAGAACCACATCCACCTCATCGACGCCACCTGTCCCGTGGTTCTTCACCTGCAGGAACGCATCAAGCGCGAGTACGATGCCGACACCGAGCACAAGAAGCAGATTGTCATCTTCGGCAAGCCCGGACACGCCGAAGTGCTGGGTTTGGTGGGACAGACAGAAGGCACGGCCATCGTCATCGAACGGCCCGAGGACGTCACACGACTGGATTTCCAACGTGACATCAGCCTCTACAGCCAAACCACGAAGTCGCTCGAAGGCTTCCGACAAATCGTGGAATACATACAGAGCCATATCGCTCCGACAGCCTCCTTCACCTATGCCGACACCATCTGCCGGCAGGTGGCCAACCGGATGCCGCACATCCGCGATTTCGCCGCACGCCACGACGTCATACTTTTCGTGTGCGGGCAGAAGAGTTCCAACGGACGCGTCCTCTACAACGAATGCCGCAGCGTCAACCCTCGCTCGTTTATGATTGATTCGCCCGATGCCATCCAAGCGGACTTTATAGCGCACACCGCCGAGGAAACGGACGCTTTTTCCATCGGCATCTGCGGAGCCACCTCCACCCCCAAGTGGCTGATGGAGCTGTGCAAGGTGCGTGTCGAGGAAATCATACAGGCCTCCACACGCTGACGCGGATTGATTCGCCCTTTCTGTCACAAGGGAAGGGAAGTTTCGCCCTGCGCTTTTTTGAACATCTTTATAGGGTCTGATGACCGATTTTGTACCGAAATTTCACCGTTTCGTGCAAGCACTTGTATTACATAGTATTAAGCAAGGTAAAACTTTGCTTATAAGCTCTATTTTTACTTTTCCCGAGGCCTATTTTGCAGTTTTGTGCACAAAAATGCATGATGGCAAGACATTTTTATGGCTAAAAGGCGGTAAAATGTCGTTTTTTTAACGCCCTTTTGTGCATTTTGTGTACGTTTTCGACACAAAAAGGGGAGGACTACATTACCTACCACACCCCACTACATTACCCCTTTACGATTTCATTTACAGGCGTTTATTTCAAAAAGGTAGTGGGGTAACCCTTATAAAAAAAATTTTTTTGGAGATTGAGAGTGCATTACCCCGACAGATTCGTCCAAGTTTACCCATACGTGCCGAGCCACAGACGCACTCTTACATAACTGGTTATCAATATCTTCCAACCCATTTTCCACCAGCATTCACCTAAAAGCGGTAAGGGTTCCGAGCAAAAGTGCCAAGAGTTTCGGGCAAAAGTGCCAAGGGTTTCAGGCAAAACTGCCAAGGGTTTCGGGCAAAACTGCCAAGGGTTTCAGGCAAAAGTGCCAAGGGTTTTCGATATGTCCCCAATCCGAGTGTGCCATCACCCTGTAAAGTTCGATGATACTCTCAAAAGAGAGTAAGGTGGGCCTGAAATGAGAGTTAAGGGGCTCTTTTACGAGGGGATGACACCTCTTTTTTGTGTCCCAGCGCCCTTTTTCATAGCATTTTAAGGCATTTTGCTTAAATTTTGACAGGAAACGCTGAAAGATTGAAAAAGTTTTGTAACTTTGCGCCATCGACTTACGATAACAAACGAACTAAATCTCCACAAAAGAAGAAGCCAAAACTCTCCTTATCCGTTAATACGTTCATCCGTTAATTTGTTCATATGAAACGCCATCTCTTTCTTGCCATCACCACCTTGTGCGCCATGTTTGCGCAGGCACAGACAGCCGTCTCCCCTGGTTCGCAAGTGACGCAAGAGGCAGACCTCGTCAGTGGCGAGGCGTATATCCTGCAATCCATGGCTTCCGGCCAGCCCTACATCGAAGACAAAGGCAGCTACTACTCCGTCCCCAGCAGCAACAGCCAGCCGACAGAGGCCTGTGTCTACACCCTCACCGCCAACGGCGACGGCACCTGGCTGGTGAAGGGTTGGACGACAGGCAAATACTGGGGAAGCCCGACGTACAATCAGGCCATTGTCCCCGTCAGTTCTACGCAGGCAGGACGCTGGTCGCTGAACTTCAAGGACGGTATCGCCTACCCCACCGCACCCGATGCCGACGGCACCATCCGCGGCTTAGACCGCTCGTCGGGCAAGCTGTGGGCCTACGATGTGGGCACCAAGGGCACCAAGCAAGTGAAGATCTACCGCATGTCCACGGGCATCCTTTCCAGCACGCCGCTGCAGGAGCTGGACGGCAAGGTGGTCAGTGTGGCGAATGAGGCGGCCAGCGACCTCGTCACGGGTCAATGGTATGCGATGTTCGACCGCGGATACACCGGCAAGAACCCGCACGGATACCTCTACGAGAAGGCCGAGAGCCACACCCTCTACAACACCGCCACCACACCCGCCGGGCGCACCCTGCAAGCGGCCCGCTTCCTGGTGCGGCTGAGCGATGCCACAGAAGGGGCTTATCACGTCCAGACAGGCTTCGGCAACTTCTTCGGCGCCTTCACACAAAACACGGTCGTCTCCACCACGGCCACGGCAGAAGAGGCGGTCGTCATCGGCAAGATTGCCGGCACAGACGGACATTTCTACCTGCAGAGCACGTCCACCGGAGTCATTCTCGATGCCAACAGCCTGGAGCAGGGCGATGCCACCGTCGTAGGCTGGGGCTCCAACGCCCCCACCACGACAGGCGGCAACAACGACTGGGCCTTCTATCCCGTGACGCTCAGCGACATCGGGCCGGAGGTGGCCCTCTTCGAAGAGGACGTCACGGTGGCACGAGGCTACCAGACGACAGGACGCGGCAACCGCGATGCCTTGCTGCTCCGCATCGAGCTGTCATCTTCACAAGACATGAGCCACGCGCAGCTCACCTTCACCCTTGACGAGCAGACACGCCGCAACCTCAGCAGCCTCTACCTCTACGAGACCGCCGAGGCGGAATTCCTGGCACATATCCCTGAAACGCCCGTGGCCACGACCGATGCCTTCGGCGAAACAGCGACGCTCGACCTCGGCCCCCTGGCCGCAGGCACACACCGCTTCTGGCTCTGCACCACCATCAGCGAAGAGGCACAGCTGGGCGACATCGTCAAAGCCGACCTCCTCCGCATGGATTACAGGACCACTTCAGACGTCAGCCTCGACCTCTCTGCCGTCGGAGCACCCAGCCGTCAAGGCATGAGAATCTTCGACCGACAGCACTTCATCTTCGTGCCTACGACAGACGACTGCCGCTTCTACCGCATCCCGGCCATGATGCTCGACCAGGCGAACAACATCCTCGTCGCCATCGACAAGCGCTATGGCAGCAATGCCGATCTGGGCAACCACAAGATCGACGTCATCTCCATGCGCAGCGAGGACGGAGGACGCACCTGGAAAGACAAGGCCGACGTAGCCATCGGCGACGGCTATACCGCTGCCTACTTCGGTTATGGCGACTGCGCCCTGGCACGAGCCGACAACGGCGACCTCGTCGCCATCATGGCCTCAGGAAGCAAGACATGGGGATATGGCATGGTCACGGCAGGCTTTGCCAAGAGCACCGACAACGGCAAGAGCTGGACGCTGAACAAGAACCTGCTGACGTCGCCCTCGTTCTACGACGAGAACAGCAACGACGGCACCCTCGCCGTGAACAACATCTTCACGACCTCCGGAAAAGGTCTGACCACCAACGACGGCGTCATCATGTTCACCACCAACTGCCGCCTCACCGAACAGGGCAACACGAACCTCTGCTTCATCCTTTATTCCACGGACAACGGCAACACATGGCGCCTGAGCAACGCAGTGGCCTACTCCGGCTGCGACGAGTCGAAGCTCGAACAGCTCAACGACGGCTCGCTCCTGCTCTCTGTCCGACAGAGCGGCAACCGCGGCTGGAACACAGGCACCTACACGAAGCAGGCCGACGGCACCGTCAGCTTCCGGTGGGGACAGCAGTACCGCTCGTCCGACATCTGGGGCAACGCCTGCAACGGCGACCTGCTGTACTATAGCCGCTCCACCGACGACCAAGCCGACATCATGCTCCACTCCTACATCAATTCCAGCGGGCGCGAGAGCCTGCAGACAGCCATGAGCCTCGATGGCGGCAAGAGTTGGAAGAGCGCTTTCAACATCCAGCCCAACGGCTCCTGCTACTCCACGATGCTGCTGCTGCCAGACGGCGACGTGGCCATCCTCTTCGAGGACGAGTCCTTCAGCGCCGGCAATGGCTATGCCATCAACTTCATCACCCTCACCAGCCAGCAAATCCTGAACCGATTCGCCGAGTTGGGCGGCGAACTGCCCACGCACGTCAGCGAAACGCCCAATCAAGGAAGTACAGACATGACTTCATCCGACAATGTCATATACGACCTCAGCGGACGACACGTCGCCAAAGGCAGACTGCACAAAGGGCTTTACATCACCGGCGGCCGAAAGGTAGTCGTAAAATAAGCTGCAGAGAATCCCCTCCCTCCTGATGAACCAATGGAGAGATGGAGAGAATCAACACTTTGAAAATCAAAACAAACATATAAGTATGAACTTCAAAAAGCTACTGAACACCTTGTTACTCCTCGCCGTGGGAGCTAACACTTATCTGGCCGCACAGACGGCCGTCTTCGTCGGGAAACAGGTGACCCAAGAGTCGGATATCGTCAGCGGAAAGGCGTATGTGCTACAGTTTGGCGGCAAGAATGATGCACATCCCTATATCAAAGATAACTATGTCAAGGGTATCAGCAACACCTATGATGTGTCTAATCTTCAAGATACACCGACGGACAAAAGTCTCTATTTCCTCATCAGCAACGGCAACGGCACATGGAAGATTCGCAACTACTACACGGGCCGCTATTGGGGAAAGCCCGCTTATAATTTAAATCTTACATCTGAAGAATTCGAGAATGACGCCTGTGCATGGTCTCTGAATTTCTCGGGTACAACAGCCTATCCCTCAGCCCCCGATGCTGGCGGCACTACACGTGGCCTGAACCGCAGTTCCCAGAAACTGGTAGGATGGGACACAGGCACCGCCATCACCTCACAGGTCTTTATCTACGAAGTTTCGGACGAGATACTCCTCACGCCTCCCGTCAGTGTCACTGCCGGTTGGTATCTGATCAGCTGGGTAGATATCGGCGGCGATACGACGACCGACTATACTGCAGCAGATGTGGCAGGCAAGTATGTCCGCAACCATGCTACGGATGTCACTGTCAGCGATGCCAGCTACCCGCTCTATTTGGCTGAAGAGCCTACCACGCTCACGGACAAGGCCGCGTCGTTAGTATATTATAACTATAATGCCTTTGAGGGGAATGCCGGCGTGAGCGGCTACCTCCGCAGCGCCAACGGTCACTACGTCACGCAGACGGGAGCCGCCAGCACCACCGCCTCCAGCCAGAACGTGCTCATCTACAACAGCCGCGGATCTGCTCCCTATAATTCTGTCATCTGTTCGGCACTCACCGGCAACCGCTATAGCCTTGTGCCGAAAGGCAAGGATGCTAAGCCCTACATCGGACAGACAGCCCAGAACAAGTTCCCCATGGTGCAGTTCAAGCGCGTCAAGCTTTCAGCCCTTGGTCTTGACGCCTGGACTGTCGTCTATCAGGGCGAAGGACAGGTGACGTGCAGCAACGCCAGCCTCCAAGGCATCAATAAGGTGTATAACGGCGGTACCTTCTTCTTCACGACGGGTACGACACCCGCTGCTACAGACTTCACGGCCGACACGGAAGGATTAGCCACTAAGGTCGATGCCACCAACAAACGCATTACCATAGCGCCCAGCGCCACCCTCACCGCCTCCGACATCGCCATCATACAGGGCAACGAAACGACGGGCAAGGGCAACACACAGCAGGCGCTGCTGCGCATGAAGCTGACTCCCTCTGCTGCCGAGATAACACCTACCGCCCTCAACATCACAGTCTCAGGTATCGAGCAGTTAGACAACGTAGCAATTTACCGCACTGCCATTGACGAGCTCCACGCCGCTGCCGCTACACCCGTTAAGGTGAGCAGAGACGAGACCCCTGCCACCTCTTTGGAGATACCTCTTACGAGGAGTCAGGTCGATGCAGGACAGACTGTTTATCTCTGGGTGACTGCCGACGTGAAGTCTGCCGCCGACGAGCTGACTGCCATCGATGCCGCCATCACCGGCATCACCTACGACAACTGGGCGGGCACCAGCCACACCCTCGACCTCACCGCCGCTGGCAACCCCGACGGCACGATGCGAATCTTCAAACAGCAGACTGCACTGTGGACACCTGACCATGCCAACACCATCTACTACCGCATACCGACGATGCTCAACACCGCCGATGGCGGCATCGTGGCCCTCACCGACTACCGCCACGACCATCCATACGACTTAGGAAAGAATGCCAGCAACGGAGTTGGCCCGCATGTGGTGGATGTCGTTGCACGCCGCAGTACCGATGGCGGTCTGACATGGCAGGATGAGGTTACGGTTGCAGCTGGCGACGGCACCAATGCTGCCACATGGGGCTTCGGCGACCCCGCCATCGTGCGCGATGCCGACGGCACACTGCACTGCCTCATGGCGGCAGGTAACGCCAGCTATGCGTCAGGAATGTTGCACGTAGGCTACTCAAAGAGCACGGACAACGGTGCCACGTGGTCAACAGCCTCTGACATCTATAGTGCCATCGACAAGGGCGATCTCGACATCGCCTCAGCCTTCGTTACAGGCGGCAAGGGCGTGACCTTCGCTAACGGTCGCATGGCTTTCGCCTTCCTCGGTAAGGTCAGCGGCACCACCAACATCTATCCCATCTACTCCGACGACAAGGGCGCGACGTGGCACCTCCAGCCCACCGTGGCTTACAGCGGCGGCGACGAGTCGAAGTTGGAAATCATGAACGACAACTCCTTGTTGCTATCCGTACGTAAGGGTAGCTACAACGGCACAGCCGTCCGCTCTTACAACCGCACCACGGGTGATGCCAGCGCCGGCGGTATAGCCAACTGGGGCACAGCTGCCAACTGGGGTAGCGAGATGAACGCCAACGGCTGCAATGCCGACATCCTCTACTACAATCGAAGCACGGAAGATGCCTCGCGTCCCGACGTCATATTCCACACCCTCACCAAGGCATACAGCACCTACCGCAAAGACCTGCGCCTCTACATGAGCTTCGATCAAGGAGCAACGTGGCAGGAGGCCTTCCTGTTGCAACCTGGCTACGCTGCCTATAGCTCTATGCAGAAGCTTGCCAACGGCGACCTTGCCATCATCTTCGAGGACGGCAGCATCGGCAACAAGGACAAGCAGGACTGCTATGCCATCAACTACATCGTCATCAGCAAAGAAAAAGTCGATGCAAAGATAGACGAGCTGTATGCAGCTGCCTATGACATTGAGGATGAAGTGAAAGTGGTGTATGGCACCACAGGACATACGTCCTACGGAGAACTCAGTGGAGACACCTGGTCTTCCAATGCTTCAAGTGGATTGGCAGGCGTTACGCTGACCAAATCCGACGGCAGCTTCAACCAATTCAGTAACTGGAACGGTCACTTCAACTTGGCATACGCACCAGCAGCCAATAACACACCTTCGACCCTGACGCTGACGGCTCCTGATGGTTATATCATCAAGGGCTATTCACTGCTCGCCGCAAAAGCCTACTCTGCCGCTCACACTTATACACTGACGGCAGCGGACGGCCCCACCATCACGCCCGCGTTCGCCAGTTCCTCTACAGGTTATACCACACTGAGCATCGACGATGTGAATGCACAAAGCACCACCATCAGTGTGACAACCACAGATGCCAGCAAGTTCATTGCTATCGCTGACTTCACCGTCACCCTCGTCAAGCCTCTCACGCTCAACATCGTCGGCGATGCCAGCTACGCTACTCTCTACCTGCCGGTGGACGTGACGACCGACGGCAAGACAAAAGCTTACTATATCACCTCGACTAACAACGGCTACGCTCAGCTGACTGAGGTGACGAACGACGAGATACCGGCCTACACCGCTGTCATCCTCATCAATGAGGAGGCAGCACCGAACACTATTCTTACCCGCACGGACGGCCTCACGCAGCAGGTCAGCCAGGACGCTAACCTGCTGAAGGGCACGCTGTACAGCCGTCCGCTCGACCTCAGCGACGCCACCACCTATTATTCCATGGGTAGGCTCAACGGTGAGATTGGATTCTACAAATACTTAGGAGGCACCATCACCCTCGGCGCTAACAAAGCATATTTAGACACGTCGGCCAATGGCAGCAAGGTCAAAGGTTTTGCCTTGGATTTCGGCACCACCGTCAGCATTGAGGACCAACCTTTGATTCATCAGTCTTTGCAGCGGTCATTTGTCGACCTCAGCGGTCGCCGCTTAAAAGCTGCTCCGCAGCGCAGCGGCGTATATATCTCCAATGGTAAGAAAATCATCATCCGATAATACTTTCCATTCCACATTAACGTTTCATCCATTCATTTTTTCAAGAATTCAACGTTTCAATTTTTCAATATGAGACAAACATATCACAAGCCCACCCTTCGCCACTGCCTTGTGAGCAGCTCGCAGTTGCTGTCTAACTCCATTCAGGTGAACGACAGGGATAAGGTGTCTAACTCCGAGGATATCGGCTTCACCAAGAAGGACGACGGCAGCCGCTACAACGTCTGGAACGACGACTGGAGAGAATAAAAGACCAGACCCCTTCTCCTAATCCATCAAAAATCGAATCGACTATGAACATTAGACACCTTTTATTAACATCGCTGCTGTTCCTGTCCGCAGGAAGACTGTCGGCCGACAGCGCCACGTCGCTGTTGCTGCCCAAGCCGCAGCAACTCAGTGAGACCGACGTCTCGTTCTCCCTCGAGCGTGACGTGTCCATCAGCGACCCCACGGCATCGACGTTGCTGGCATCGCTGTTCAACACCAAAGCCACCGCATCGGCTCAGGTGCAGGTCAGCCTTGTCAGCGCCAGTACACTCGGCACTTTCGACTATGAGCTGGCGGGCTTCCCCAACGAGGGCTACAAGCTCAGCATCGGAGCGAACACAATCACCATTCAAGCTGTCTCTGCCACTGGCGTCATACGTGCAGCACAGACGTTGAGGCAGCTAGCCGAGGCCAGTGGCGGCAAGGCTATCCCGGGAGCGGAGGTGACCGACTGGCCGGCCTTCAAACTGCGCGGGTACATGCACGATGTGGGCCGGTCCTTCATCTCGTTCGACGAGTTGAAGAAGGAAATCGACCTGCTCTCGCGCTTCAAGGTCAACGTGTTCCACTGGCACATGACCGACAACCAGGGTTTCCGTTTCGAATCGAAGCGCTATCCACAACTCAACCAGGCCTCGGCGATGACGCGCTTTGCAGGAAGCTTCTACACGCAGGCGCAGTGCACGGAGCTGGAAGCGTATGCCGCCGAACGGGGTGTCATCGTCATTCCAGAGATTGACATGCCCGGCCACAGCAAGGCGTTCCAGACGGCCATGGGCTTCGCCATGAACAGCGACCAGGGCAGACCTGTGCTGAAGGAACTGCTGGACGAACTGGCAGCCGCCTTCCCCCTGACGCCATACATCCACTTGGGTTGCGACGAGGCCGGCACCACGGCGGACTTCGTCAACGAGATGTCAAAGTATGTCAAGGAGACACTGGGACGCAAGTGCCTGGTGTGGAATCCCATCAGCGGAGTCAGCATCAGCCGGAGCAACCTCCCCTACATCGACATGACGGAGATGTGGAGCACCAGCGGACGGAAGATTGACGGCCTGCCGAACATCGACTGCCGCTACAACTATGTCAACCACTTCGATGTCTTCGCGGATCTGGTGGGGATCTACAAGAGCAACATCTACTACACTGACAAGGGCAACGCGGAGGTGGCAGGCGCCATCACGGCGCTGTGGAACGACCGACTGACGCCTGGAGAGACGGACATCATAGCGCAGAACAACCTCTACGCGAACGCGCTGGCGACAGCGGAGCGCGGATGGATGGGAGGCGGACGCGAATACATAGAAACGGGCGGCACGCGACTGCCATCGTCGGGCAAGGAATACGAGGAGTTTGCCGACTGGGAACGCCGCTTCCTATACTATAAGAGCACGTGGCTCAAGGACGAACCGATTCCTTACGTGAAGCAGACGAACGTGCGATGGCGCATCACGGACGCGTTCCCCAACGGCGGAGTGGCGTCCACGGTGTTCCCGCCGGAGACGTGCACGGACGAGGTGCTGCCCGAGAGCTTCTCCTACAACGATGCCACTTATGGCAGCAGCATAGCCACCGGGGCGGGCATCTACCTGCGCCACACGTGGGGCACCACCGTGCCAGCGTTCTTCGCCTCGCCGCAAACAGGCACCACGGCGTATGCCTGGACCTATGTGTATTCGCCTTCGGCACAGACGGCAGGGGCTCTCATCGAGTTCCACAACTACGGCCGATCGGAGAACGACAAGGCTCCCGACAACGGCAACTGGGACCGCAAGGGGTCGCGCATCTGGGTGAACGGCACAGAGGTGGCACCGCCTACGTGGAGCAATGCGGGCAAGAGCATTGGCAGCGAAGTAGCTTTAGGCAACGAGAACTTCCCCGCCCGCAAACCCATTACCGTTCAGCTGAAGGCGGGATGGAACAAGGTGTTGCTGAAGTTACCCTACGTCAGTGCCAGCGGTATTCGTCTGAACAAATGGATGTTCACCTTCGTACTCACCGACCCGACGGGCAAGGATGCGCTTGACAACGTCATCTATTCGCCCTCGCAGAGTTTGGATCCTGCAGCCGATATCCCTGCCGAGTACTCCGCAGACCCGCTGGAGGAGCTGACGGGCTATGACATCCAGATGGCAGGTCAGGCCGCCGCGAATCTCACGACAGGACAATGGTACGTGATGTTCGACCGCGGTGCCAACCACGGGTATCTCTACGAGAACGCATCGAACCACGGCGTCTACAACACTGCCACGAAGCCGTCAGGGCTGGCCACCGTGGCCTGCCGCTATCTGGTGCGCCTTCAGGACGCCGGCGGGGGAAAATACTATCTGCAGACGGGCTTCGGCAATTATCTGGGTGCCATCACCAATAAAACGGCACTGCGGACGGAACCTACTGCCAGCGAAGCCATCACCATCGGCAAGATCGCCAGCACAGACGGACATTTCTACCTGCAGAGTGCCAACGGCGTCGTCCTCGATGCCAACAGCCTTGAACTGGGCGATGCCACCGTCGTGGGATGGGGGTCTGCCATCCCCACCGCTACCGGAGGCAACAACGACTGGGCCTTCTATCCCGTGACGCTGGTCGAACACAAAGAGAGCAGTCGCGTCGTGGATCAGACACCGCTCTCGGCACTGCCGCCTGCCGGCGAAGGGTGGTACGTCATTCGCATCAAGAAACACGACACTTTTGCCGGCCATTACCTGTTCCCCGCCACACAAGAAATCAACTACAACGGCACGCTCTATCCACTGAACTTCTACACCTCGCCCCTGCATGAGCCCGAAGTCAACGAGGTGACCTACTACTTCCGTATCGTCCGCAGCGGCAATACGTACTACTGGCAGATGCCCAACGGCCGCTACCTCTACGCCAGCAGCAATAAGTTTCCGCTCTCTACAGCCACGCAGACGGCTATCACGCTCACCTACAACAGCAGCAACGGCTTCCAGATCGCGAGTGGTCGCTATGCCGTGCCGTATCTGCTGGGCGGTAAGTACTTCATAGGCGAGACGGCCACCGCCGGGACGACCTACTACGATCTCTATCCCATCGACCTCACGGCGGCTGGCGTCACGGCATGGAAGGTATGCATCGAAGGCGGTTCCGAATCGACAGAGCTGACCTGCACGCGCAACGACGTCCTCGGCCTCGCAACGGTTTACAACGGAGGCTACATCTTCCTGCCCGCCGGCGTTACGCCCTCAACGTCCGACTTCTCGATGGAAGGTATTAAAAGCTGCGCCATTGATGCCGAAGCACACACCATCACGCCGCAGTACGACCCCACCATCGCTTTCACGGCCAACAGCATCCAGGTTGTACAAGGTTGGCAAACCGCTGGCCGCGGAGACGAGGTCATGCTCCTCGGCATCACTGCCACAGCGATGCGTGACGCCACCAACATCTCCGTCGCCATCGACCTCGAGGATGGCGCCGAGGCGCAGCTGTCCAAGCTGACTCTCTATAAAGCCAGCTCCGCATCAACCGAGATCTATTCTACCGGCACGGGAGCACCGGTGAAGACCAAGGTCAGCGAGGCCACCGTTTCCGGCTCCAAGGCCACGCTCAGCATCGGTAACCTCACGGCCGGCACCCATTACTTCTGGCTGGGTGCTACGGTCGGCAACGATGCCACCCTCGGCAGCATCATCGATGCCGCTGTAAACAGCATCACCTACACCTGCGGCGGCAAGCAGACAACCCTGAGCCTCGCCTCGACAGGCAACCCGACAGACCGCGGTGCCATGATCTTCAACGTGCGCACCTATCCCTTCCTGCCACGTGATAACGACAGCCGTGTCTACCGCATCCCCGCGATGGTCGTAGCCGATGACGGCAGCATCGTCGTGGCTGCTGACAAACGCTATGAGAGCTACACCGATATTGGCGGAGGACATGTCATTGATATTGTCGTGCGACGCAGCACCGACGGCGGACGCACGTGGAGTGACCCCAAGACCGTGGCTAAAGGCAAAGGCAGCAGCGTCAACAGCCAGTGTGGCTACGGCGACCCGAGCCTCGTCAAGGGAAAGGATGGACGGCTCTACTGTCTCTTCGCAGCCGGTAACATCGGTTACTTCTATGGACTCAATCGCATCGCCATGACAACTTCCGACGACAACGGACAGACCTGGACGGCCGTCACAGACCTCTACGAGACAGGACGCATCGACGATGCAACGCCCTATGGTCTCTATGACTACTTCGTCACGTCCGGACGAGGACTCTGCACCTCCGACGGCATCCTGATGTACCTCATCCCGGCACAGGCGTACACCGCAGCCGACAAATCTACACACCAATCCTCCTCGGACGACTACATCTTCTACAGCACCGACAACGGCGCCAAATGGCACTTCAGCCCAACACCGATGGTGGTCGGAGGCGACGAGGCCAAGGTCATACAGATGAACGACGGCTCGCTGCTGGGCTCCATCCGCAAGGCCAGCTCACGACGCTTCAACACGGGTTCCTACACACGCAATGACGACGGTACACTCAGCTTCCAATGGGGCACGCAGTGGGACAACTCACAACTCTCGCAGACTCATCAGAACAATCAAGACATTCTCTACTACCAGAGGTCCACACAGACGGGCAAGAAGGGCATTATCATCCACTCCATCACAACAGGCCAGCACAACAACCTGAAACTCTTCTACAGCACCGACAAGGGTCGCAACTGGACAGAGTTCATCAACGTGCAAACCAAGGGCACACGCTACGTAACCATGGAGCGCTCGACTGAAGGCAGCCTCTATCTGCTCTTTGAGGACCAATCGCTCAACGCTGCCGGCGGATACACCGACTACAACCACTATCCTATCAACTTCCTGGAGATTACGCGCCAACAGCTTGAAGCGCTCATCCCGGCAATCAATGAGGTTCCCTCCCTGTACGACGATGTCTATATCGTCAAGGGGAACACGACAGAGACTACCCTGGGCTCCTGGGACAGCAGCAAAAGCACCTGGACGTCCAACGGCACAGCAAACCCTGTGGCTGGCGTGACACTCACCAAGTCGGCCGGTACGTTCAACAAATACACCAACTGGAACGGACATTTCAACCTTGCCTACCAGGTCGGCGCAGCCAACCGCAATGAGACACTCACGCTCACGGCACCCGAGGGCTACCTCATCAGTAGCATCTCCCTGCTGGCAAGAAAGACTGCCGACGGCACTTACACCCTCACCGCCAGCAACGGCACGTCCATCGCGCCCACCAAAGACGCCTACACCGAACTCAAGGCCAGCGACATCAACGCCGCCACAACGGCCATCACCGTGCGATGCTCGGCCACGGGACAATACCTGGCCATCGCTGACTTCTGCGTGCAACTGGTGGAAAAAGGAATGGTCGTCGGAGTCGATGCTCCGGCTGCAGGAGTACAGCCTCACAACGAGTCGGCACCCCTGTTCGACCTGAGCGGCCGACGCATCAGCAAGCCCGCTCCTGGCGTTTACATCAAGAACGGAAAGAAGTTCATTAAGACAACGAAGTAACAAGACACCTTTCCGCTCGTATAACAACAGCGCCCCCGTCCAGCTTACGCTTCGGACGGGGGCGTGTTCTGTTCGTGCAGCAAAAGGTTATCGGAGCTGGTCGACAGGAATATTGTCCTTGTCATTATAGTAAAGGTTCTCGCCGGCCATACCCCAGATGAAGGTATAGTAATAAGTGCCGGCAGCCGCATGAATGCTCCACTCGGGCGACATGATAGCCTGCTCGTTGTGAAGCCACACAACACGGCTTTCCTGAGGCTCACCCATGATATGTGCGATGGTCTGTCCCTCGGGCAGGTTGAAATAGTAATAGGCTTCGATGCGACGGCCATGGGTGTGAGGCGGCATCGTGTTCCATGCGGCACCAGGGTTCAGCTGTGTGAGACCGAGCTGCAGCTGGCAAGGGCCTTCCTCAAGCACGTCGTTGACGATAAGTTTGTAGACCGTACGGTTGTTGCACTCCTCGAGCGAGCCCACAGGACCCCAGACAGCAGCCTTCAGCGAGCCCTTGCGGCCGTCGAGCGTGATCCACTGCGTCTTGTAGTGCTGATGGGCGGTAGCGCTGTTGAGGTAGAACTTAGCCGGATTTGCGGCGTCCTTCGAACGGAACTCCACGACCTTGTTCACATCCTTGTCTTTGCCGATGTGACCACGACCGATGTAGAGGGCCTCCTTTGGTGCGAGTGCATACTCCTTGCCGTCCACGATGACGACACCGTCGCCGCCGCCACAGTTGACAACACCGAGCTCACGGTTGTAGAGGAAGTATTTGTCTTTGATGGTGGGGTCAACGTCGAGACCCAGCTCAAGGAAGTTCTCCAGCTTCAAGGTCTTGGTGACAGGCATCGCGCCGCCGAAGATGAAACGGTCGTAATGCGAGTAGGTCAGGTTGATCTCGTCGGCCACCATGACCTTCTCCATAACAAAGCGTTCGCGCAGGGTCTGCGTGTCGTAGTGCTTGACGTCCTCGGGATGGCAGGCGGTGCGGAAAGTTACTTTCTGCTGTGCGCTGGAAGCCAAAGCGACTGCCAGCAAGGTGAGGGAAAGAAATGTTCTTTTCATTGTGAATAATAATATAATGTCATTAAATGAATATTCATGAAACGAATCTTTTACTGCGCATTTGCGTTCGCCTTCTCGTCAGCCACGATTCGACGTCTGTTGATGAACATCATGACAACCGTGACGCCGGCGAGGAGACCCATGCCTATGTAGTCGAGACTCTTGCAGGCGCGGAAGATAACCCACCCGATGAGGGAGGAGCAGAAGTCGAGGGCGCCGGCGCCGAAGCCTTCGGGTACACGAGCTGCAGCGTCCTGCGTGGCAGCATAGACAGAGTTGGCAGCAGAGGTGAAATCAGTGCTCATATCCGTGACGAAATAAAGACCGAAGACGAGGGCCACGAGGCCTATGATGAAAGTCTTGACAACGTTGTTCTTCGTGATGGGCAACACCAAGGGGAAGAGGTAGAACATACCCGCCAGCGAAGCCAGCGGCAGGAACTGGTTGCCAGGAAGCACGACGGCCAGGAACAGCACTGTGGGAATCAGCAGCAACGAGACGACAAGCGTCGTGGGGTGGCCGATGACAAGGGCGGGACTCATGCCGATGTGCACTTTCTTTCCATTGAACTTCGTCTCCACCACTTCCTTCGTCTTCTGGCTGATGGGCATGAGGCCGTCAATGAACAGCTTCGTCACGCGGGGTATCAGCTCCATCACAGCACCCATGATGACACCTAACGAGAGGATGGTCTTGGCGGCATCACTATTCCATTCCTTCACGCTCAGGGCTCCGATGAGTGCCCCCACGATGACACCGAGGATGAGCGGTTCGCCCAGCACGCCAAACTTCTTCTTCAGGCCTTCGGCGTCGATGTCGAGTTTTGAGAATCCCGGAATCTTATCCAGCAGCCAATTGATACCGAGTGCGAAAGGCACGAAACTCTGGCAGAAAGGTTGTGGAATGCTGATACCCTCCAGGTTGTAGTGCTTTTGGAACTTTTCGGCAGTGAGGTCAGCCATGACGAGGGTGAACATGTAGCACACGATAGCGGCAAAATAGCCCCATCCGAGGCTCTCGCCCTGCACGAAGTACACCACGGCACCTATGAAGGCAAAGTGCCAGTAGTTCCACAGGTCGATGTTCACCGTGCGGGTGGTCTTCGTGATGACCATCAGGAAGTTAACACCCAGACAGATGGGAATAATCAGCGCGCCCACGGC
>CAMVFC010000046.1 GCA_947166655.1 uncultured Prevotellaceae bacterium | reverse complement strand
TGGCCGAGTCGTGACAAAAGTCAGCGAAGTGAACTTTTGGAGCAGCGAGTGCCACAAGAGCTTGCTCTTAAATGGCCGAGTCGTGACAAAAGTCAGCGAAGCTAACGAGTGAAAAAATGAACAGTGAACAAGTGAAAAATAAGAAACAGATCTTCCTTGCAGCCCTCTTGCCAGCGCTCTTGCTGCTGTTCTCCTGCTCCAAGTCGATGGTGCTCGCAGGCGGGCGGGCGGCGGACGCCGTGCCTGGCAGCATCTCTGCTGCCGTCCGTGACTCCCTGCCCGACAACGGTCTGTGCGTTACGCTCCGCATGACCGACGGCACGCAACAGCTCATTTATACGCGCATCCATCCCACCGTGCAGCGGCAGCCCCGGCAGATGGTCGTCTCCAGCCTGCTCACCTCTGTTTCCTACGAGCGCAATGACGTCGTCTACCATCAGCCCGGCAAGGCTCTCCTGGCGGGCACCTCGACGGCAGGACTGCCGTCCACGGTGCTGTCGGCAGGCATCGTCAGCGAGCAGATTCTTTTCTTCGGATTGCCTCGGAACAGCCATCTCACCATCATGACGGAAGCAGGACTGCAGTGGCGCGACCAAGACATCGAGGGAAGTACCTTTGCCCTTGTCTTGACAGAACTGCCACGTGGCAAATACCTCGTCAGCATGAACTCCATCAACTTCCATGTAGAACTGAGGTGAAGCATCTGCGACGACAGGCTTTAGCATCCCCATAAAACAAAGCAGGCAGGGGGCGTGTCATGAGTCAACATGTTTCTCTTAACAACGAATGATGCGAATAAAACCCAATCGGTCATTGTATTTCAAATTTATTACGTATCTTTGCACAAGAAATGTAAAAGATGACACGGGAAGCTGTCACTACAATAGAAATTGCACCAGCCAAGTTAATGAGTATCAACAGAACTCATATACTTGAGTGGCAAAAAACGACCAAAATCAGCCGAAAGGACAGACTTCCGGCTGTTTTTTTGAAAAGTAAGTTCTTTGGCAAAGAAATAACGGCTCTGTTGTATGTCGTTCATAAATTCATAAGATGAAGTTTTCACCTTTTATTATAGAGAAACTTAGCGAGAGGTCGGGCATCGAGATTCGTTTGTCGCGCGACTGCGAACTGCTGGCTCTTGACATCGAGTCGGCAACGGGCGAGCATATCGGTGTCAACACCATGAAGCGGTTGCTGGGCTTCATTGCCGACGAGCGCACGCCACGTCCCTCGACGCTCGACGTCATTGCCCGCTATCTTGGTTTCGACAATTGGGAAGCCCTCCGACTCATGGACGAGAACAGCAGCAACTCGTCTTTCGACGACCGCGATGAGTATCTGGCCTGCTATCTTGAGCCAGGCCAGCAATTGGTGATTTCTTATCCGCCCAACCGCAGCCTGACCATCGAGCACCAGGACGGCAATCGCTTCCTGGTGGTGGAGAGTGAAAACAGCAAACTCTTGGCGGGCGACCAGCTGACGCTGACGCATATCGTCCGTGGCTATCCCTTGCTCGTTGCCGAGGTGCTGAGAGCCGGGCAGAACCTTGGAGCCTTCACGGCAGGCAAGGCGCAGGGCATAGACTTTGAACTGCTTTGACGCATGATGGACAGTACTTCGTCGTTTGCTGGGGAACAGCCCGCTTTCCCTGATGCCGAACTGCTGGCGGTGAGTGGCACCACCTGCCAGTGCTACCGTGTGAAGCGGTATGGCAAGCTGCACTTCCTGAAACGGCTGAAGCCCGAACTGCGCACCCATCCGCAATATGTAGCAGCCCTGCAAAAGGAGTTCGAGACGGGCTATTCGCTCGACCACCCCAACCTGGTTCGCTACCTGTCGAAGACCGACGACGGCATCCTGATGGACTATATCGACGGCGAGACGCTCAGCCAGTTTGCCGAGCATCATCCCGACTACTTCAGGAGCCGCAAGAATGCTGACCGCTTCCTTCTTCAGCTGCTCAGTGTCGTTGGCTATCTGCACAGTCACCAGGTTGTTCACCTCGACCTGAAGCCTGCCAACATCCTGATGACCCGTGTCGGCAACGATGTCAAGCTGATCGACTTAGGCTATTGCTATGCCGACTGCTACACCGACACCACGGGGCGCACCGACAAATATGCCGCCCCCGAACAGCTCGACGGGTCGGCAAAGGTCGATGCCCGCACCGACATCTACGCCATTGGCCGCATTCTGCAGACGCTGCCCTGCGCCCACTATTATAATAAGGTGATACGGCGGTGCACGGCTGAGGATATGGAATCGCGATATGCCTCTACAGACGAGATTCTACAGTCGTTGCATAGCAGATGGCCGTGGTGGATGGCTGTACTGGCGATTATGATCATGGCCGCTTTGGGCATTTATGAAGTGATGACTTCTTCTTCTTCTGACGTGACCGAAACGACAGCGGTCTTTCCGCAGGAAAGCGCTCAGCGTTCTCAATCCGACAGAGTTACCAATAGGGAATCCTCCCTCCCTGCAATTCCCGATGCAGTCACTTCGCCACCAGAAAAAGAACTCCCCCAGTTGGCCCGTGAAGAAGACAAGACAGGACAAACTGCACAAACGCAGGAAGCACCCTCGGAGGCTGTAAAGGAAGCACCTGCTACTGTTCAAAAAGAGGACACCTTGGCTTTGCGTCGTGAGTTGCAGCGTCTCATTGGCCCGCGTTTCAGGCAGACGCTTGGTCATTATAGTGACTCCATCTACAACCGCATCAACCAGGAACGCTTCTCGCAGGCGTGGATTGATTTTGAAGAAAGTCTTATACCACTTTATACCCAAGTCTGGGAGAAATTCAAAGACCGGGTAAGCAAGCATACCATGCAGAGTGAGTGGTGTCAGACCATTCAGTATTATCGTGTGCCGCAGTTCTGGCAGATGATGCGAAACGAGCCTGGTCATGATTCCTTCTATGACGTCAAGGATTTTGAGTATTACAAGTACCCTTGCTGATACAGTCAAATGGACGAAATGGATGATTGTTTTCAGTGTAAAGTAGATTATCTTTGCAGCGTTATTTATTAATCTTTAAAACATAACGACATGAAAAAGTCATTTATTTCACTGGCCCTTGCAGGCAGTCTGCTGACCCTTTCTTCGTGCAGCACCGTCAACTACATCAACACAGAGACCCTGAAAGAGAACTATGAGAAGAAGATTCACCACACCACGTTTTTAGGCAAGACCCTCTTCAAGTTCGACAAGCGCAAGATGGACACCTACCAGAACGTCCAGGTGTTTATGAACGAGAACGAGGTGAAGCGTCCCTTCGAGGTCGTGGCCTATGGCTCCTACACCCCCATTGTCCTGCCCATCATCCGTCCTGAGCGTCCCCGTTTGGAGAAGTATCTGCTTTGGAAGGCTGCCCGCAAAGCCCGCAAGCTGAAAGCCAACGGTGTCATCATCGACAACAAGAACAATTTCCGTGTCATCAATCTAAAATAACGATTTTTGTAATCTAAACTAAATAAAGTCGCTCACAAATTTGGTGTTTTGTAAAAATCTTCTTTAATTTGCGCCGTCGCAGAAAGACTGCGGCGACATAATTGGGAAGCGTTTAGCTATTCCGCATCTGTGAATCTCGACAACTCACTTGTGCAGCTGAATAGAAGAAACGCCAACCTTAGGATAGTATATATGTACTGATTATGCATATACTGCCTGAGGTGTGAGCGACTTTCTTATTCTTGCACAGGGCAGTCGAGAGCCTACAGATGGAATATGTGAAGTAGGCTCACACTTTCTTTTTGTGCCTTGAATAATAATCAACTAACCTCATCCGCTGAGCCGAGGGATGCATAGTTTTCATATGGAAATTATAAAGATCCATATTGAGGTCATCACATTAGTTTTGGCAATTATTGCTGCTTGTCAAACTTGGAAAGAATTCAAGAGTCACAAACATACGGAGTACCACAAACTGTTCTCCCAGTTGAATAGACGCTTTGAGCGTAACAACGATACGTGAATTCGGTATAACTTATCAATCAATTCTTATCATTATGAAACGTATATGAAAAAGATTCTACTCCTATTTGCAATGAGTGCCCTGCTGACAGTAACGGCCGGGGCACAAACT
Organism: uncultured Prevotellaceae bacterium; assembly: GCA_947166655.1. Taxonomy (GTDB): domain Bacteria; phylum Bacteroidota; class Bacteroidia; order Bacteroidales; family Bacteroidaceae; genus Physcousia. The sequence goes on along the minus strand of CAMVFC010000046.1, from coordinate 20,021 downwards.
CCTAACGATGACACGTTTACCGTCAGCGACTTAGCTTGGGATGACGAAATCTCATGGAACGATGACGTTAACACGGGAGCTTACTACTTCACCGTATCTCTAAGTGGAGAGAACATCTATTCTGCATGTAACTTGTCTATTACTCTTCCTGCAGGTATTTCTGTAATCTATGATGAATATGAGGAAGAATACCTCGTTCGTTTGAATAATACAGATAAGGTTTTTACCAGCAGCCACTCTCTTGGATGCCAGATACCATTCTCGGCCATGAACGTTGCAATATACTCTGGAACGAATAAGGATTTTAAGAAAACGTCAGGTAAACTATTTAATGTCTATGTCACGATCGACGAATCCGTCTTCAACTCCAGCTTCTCTCCCAAACCCATCGTGAAGCTGTCAGGTTTGAATCTCACGACCTCGGCCGCCGTCAAGTATGTCCCCGCCGACTTTGCATGCCGCCCCTTCACAACCGGCATTCCTACGTCCCGTACCCTGCCCGTCAACGTCAGTGCCGAAAACAAGATTGGTACGCTCATCCTGCCGTTTGATGCGGCATTGCCCGATGGCCTGAAGGCTTATAGCTGCAATGGAGCAAACGAAGACCTTCTGATCCTCACCCCGGCCAGCTCTATCGAGGCCTGCAAACCGTATATCGTCTATGCCGAGAATGGCTATTCGGGCAATCTCAGCGGCACAGCCACCCTCACGGACGATGACAACGTCACCGACGTCTTCGCCGACGGCTACCTGACGGGTATCCTTTCTGCTACCACCGTCAACACGGGCTACATCCTCCAGAACCAACGCTCTGGCCCTATGTTCTACGATGCCGAGGGCGTCACTTTCAGCCTACCCGCCGGCCGCTGCTACCTCACCCCTCCCGCCTCTGGCGTCAAAGCCTTCGCTTTCAACTTCGGCGACGCCACCGGCATTGAGGAGTTTCAAGGAACTCCCCTCCCTAATAGGGGAGGGGCAGGGGGAGAGACTATTTTCGACCTCTCCGGTCGCAAGATAGAGGCTCCCGCACGCGGTATATATATACAAGGTACGCGCAAGGTAGTGGTCAAGTAATTTTTTTAATAATACCAACACTTTATAACAACTATGAAACCTAAACATCTTATTCTTACCTTGCTGGCACTCCTGACCAGCATCACTGCATCGGCAGAAGAGTGGACTGATGATAATGGCACCGTGTGGAATTTCAGCAGGTCTGGAAGTAATGCGACTATTGCTAATCGTGGATATTCAAGTGGGATTTATATTCCTTCCATTAGTGGTACTATCCCCAACGACCTGACAATCCCGGCTACCGTGTATATCGGAGAAACACCCTACACTGTCACGTCAATAGGAGAGTGGGCTTTCAATGGCTCCGGCCTCACCTCCATCAACATCCCTGAAGGTGTCACGTCCATTGGAGAGAGGGCCTTCTCTGGCTGCTCCAGCCTCACCTCCATCAATATCCCTGATGGTGTCACATCAATAGGAACTTGGGCTTTCTCTGGCTGCTCCAGCCTCACCTCCATCACTATCCCTGAGGGCGTCACGTCCATTGGAAACTATGCTTTCTATTATTGCTCCGGCCTCACCTCCATCACTATCCCTGAGGGCGTCACGTCCATTGGAAACTATGCTTTCTATTATTGCTCCGGCCTCACCTCCATCAATATCCCTGAAGGTGTCACGTCTATTGGAAGCTATGCTTTCTCTGACTGCTCCAGACTCACCTCCATCAATATCCCTGAGTCTGTCACGTCCATTGGAGGCACTGCTTTCTCTAACTGCTCCAGTCTCACTTCTGTCCATATCGGCTCCTCTTCAATGCCGCAGTATACTTATAAAACCGAATGGACTCATGCGACATTGTTTGTACCTGACGAAGCAGTAGATGTTTATCAAACTGCATGGCCAGACCACGCTACACAGATTGTACCAGAGTCTTCGAGTACATATTTATATGATGTTGCTGTCACCGCCCTCGCAGATGCCTCGGCAGTGATACAAGAGATTGGAGAAGAGAATGCGTTGAAGGTGGTAAATCTTAAAGTTACTGGAAGCATCAATAGCTACGATGTCATGGTGTTCCGCAATAAGATGCTAAACTTGCGCAACCTCGACCTATCTGATGCAACCATCGTCGCCAGCGATTATACCTATTACAATAATCAGTTTAAAACCAAAGACAATGTGGTTACCGGCTTTTTTGCCCCGTCAACACTATTGAGCCTGACCTTGCCGAACAACATTGTAGCTTTAGAAGCCTGTGCTATTCCAAATTGTCAATATCTGACCTCTATCTCCATTCCCGAGAGCGTAACATCTATCGGAAGCGAAGCTTTCAGTGGTTGCTCAAGATTGCAATCCGCAACACTTCCCAGCGGTATAACAAAGATTCCCGACTATGCTTTTTATAACTGTAAAAAATTAAGTAGCATTGAGCTGCCCCGAGGGGTTACATCAATAGGGGACTACGCATTTGGTTATTGCAACAGCCTCACGGCTATCGATTTGCCAAAGGGATTGAAGACTATCGGTAACTCTGCTTTCACGTATTGTTACAGCATTACCCAAATCAAACTGCCCCCCTATGTTGAATCTATGGGGGGTAATGCATTTGAAGCCTGCACAAGGCTGAATGATATCACAGTCTATATCCCTGATTACACGCTCAGTGTGAATGAAGGGGCTTTTGCTTCCTACACAACAGCAGAATTGAAGATTCCGAGATTCCTCTATAATGACTACTATTATAACGAAGGAGGATGGAAACGGTTTATCAATATCGTCCGTTGCGACTTGCAGCCCGGCGACTACGAGACGCTGCCCACCAACACAGACACGTCTATTTCGGGCAACGACGAGATTATCCCGAAGATTGATGAAGATACGCCCATCGACGGCGAGATATTCGACGAGGGTAGCATCACGGTAACGGACGACGTGACCGATACACAGGAGTTCGACAACGTGGATCAGAACATCGACGGCGAAGGCCATGGCGGTTCGCTCATCGGCGAGAACGATGGTGAAGATGGCAATCTGTCCGTGAACCAGCTGCGCGTAAACATTCATGTGAAACCCGGTCGCTGGTACTTCTTCATCTTCCCATACGATGTCACGATTGAGAATGTAGAGTATCCTGGACAATATGCATGGCTCTACTACGATGCAGCACATCGTGCTCTGACCGGGCAGACTGGATGGAAGACCGTGGAGGGTGAGACGCTGCAGGCGCTGCATGGCTATGCCTTCCAGTCGGGAAAGCAGGGTACGATGGTCGTGACCTTCAACAAGCCCAACTTTGGCGGTGATCCTCTGCTGAATCTGGTGGCTCACGCCGCAGAGAATATCCAGCACGCCAGTTGGAACCTGGTGGGCAATCCTCATTCCAGCTTCTATGAGTTCTTGGAAGATGCCTTCAGCGCTCCCATCACCCGCTGGAATCCCTCCACGGGTAACTATACCGCCTATCGTCCTGGCGACGATGACATCCACCTGCAGCCCTACGAGGCATTCTTTGTGCAGAAGCCCGGCAACATGGATCATATCAAATTCAAGGATGTCTGCCGCGAGAGTTATCGCAAGAGCGAGGAGAAAAAAGTCAACCACATTGCAGCCCGTCGGGCTAAGGGTATCGCCCCGCAGCGCCGCCTCATCAACCTCGAAATCCTCAGCGGCGAAGAGCAGATGGATCAGACGCGTGTGGTGTTGAATAATGAGAAGAGCCACGCCTACGAATTGGACTGCGATGCTGCCAAGATGATGAGCGGCGAGGCCAAGGCACAGCTCTATTCCGTGGAGAATGGTGTGCAGATGGCCATCAACGAACGTCCGCTGGATGGAGACATCCGTCTGGGCTACACGGCCAAGACTGCAGGCACCCTGAGCATCAGTGCTCAGCGTATGGACCTGCCGATGATGCTGATAGATACCCAGCTGGGTGTCACCTTCGACCTCAGCCTGGGCACGTATGACTTTGAGACTGCTGCTGGCACCTTCGACGGCCGCTTCCTGCTGCGTCCCAGCGGCGAGGCTACAGCTATCAACAGCCTGACGGCCAAGACAGGCGTCGCCATCGGCACGCAGGATGGTGGTATCGCCATCGGCGGCGCCGAAGGCAAGACCGTCAGCGTCTATAACGTGAGTGGAGCACAAGTGGCTGCTCACGACGGCAACGGCTTCATCGCCCTGAAGAGCGGCGTGTATGTCGTCAGCGTGGATGGCGAGAGTGCCAAGGTAAGCGTAAAATGAGAGATAGTTTAAGGTTTAAAGTTTAAAGGGCTTTACCTATGAATAAACTACGATATATCATCTGTAGTCTGCTGCTGCTCATCACGGGCAGCATACAGGCTCAGACCGATTTCAATCCGGTCTATCCGCCTGACCCTGTCGTCCCAGTCTTCTACTATCCGCTGACGGTGACGTGTGAACCTGACGTGGCTGGAACAGCAAGCGGACGTGGCAGCTATGCACCAGGGCAACAGGTGACGGTGAGCACATCACCACGGAGCGGCTACTCCTTCAGCCATTGGACACTCAACGGCGAGCGCATAGAACAACCCGCCAGCTTCAGCTACACCACCGTGGCTGGGCCTATGGACTTCGTGGCCTACTATGACCTGGCTCCTATTCCGCCTATTGACCCCACGATGGACGTGAAGAGCCGCCTCTACCTCAACTCTGAGCCCGAAGGCATCTGTACCTTCAACCGCACCAGCGGTGCATACGTACAAGCCGATGACTACATACTTCTGAATGTGACGAACTGTGACCAGTGGTATGAGTTCACGGGGTGGTACAAAGGTAACGAGCTGGTGAGCAGCGTCCAGAATTTCAACTACCTGGCCGACTACCACGATACAACCCTCACCGCCCATTTCCGTGAATTGCCTTTCACCCCCGTATTCCCTGATGACCCCTCCTCCCCGGAAGGTGCTAACCCGCAAACCCAGCAGACGGGTGATGCCAATGGCGACGGCAGTGTGGATGTGACGGACGCCGTGGCCATCATCAATTTATATTTGAATTCACAATAAAAATAAGAAAAGGAAGCCCCCCTCCCCAGGGAGGGGGGCTTTCATTGCTAATGAAAATCGATAAACAAGATAAATTATATGAAAAGCTATCAAAAGAAAGCATACCAAGAACCCTGCATGACGGTGATGCGCACAGCACCGATGCAGATGCTGGCAACCAGCGGCGACCCCGAAGTGCAAACTACTTCAGAAAAGGCCAGCACCGACTACGATGCACTCGTAAAAGGTTCATCCCGCAGCAACTACAGCGTTTGGGATAACGACTGGAACGAATAATTAGGGTTTGCTAAAATAAGCTATCCGTCTGATATTTAATATAACGTTAATTATTCCTCTGTTTCAAGAAAAACGAGGACAAGAAGAGGGCCATCGGGGAGCACAATGAGGTAGAGGCCACCTTCGGAACTTCAAAAAGAGTATATCGGGCAAACAATATCAGGGCCAAACTTGTCGAAACCGCCGACACATGGATTGGAGCTTGCTTCTTCGCTAAGAACGTAATGAAGTTCCTAAGGGGACTTCTGCGTCTCATTTTCGGAATCCTTGCTCAGAAGCCCTTCATGGCGCAATTATACAACAACGAGGTCTGCCTCATAACTGTTTGTGACTGGCATAGACAATGGCATCTGCCAATAAAATAGCGAACCCTAAAGTAAGCCTGCCCGTGGCCGACATCAGCGGCACCGTCTATGACCTTAGCGGAAGGATGATGCCGAAGGCCGGAGGTGCATCGATGCCGGAGGGTCTCTACATCGTGAACGGCAAGAAGGTGGCGAGGGGAAAAGTGAAGAATGGGCGGCGCAAGCGCCGAATGGACAATGGACAATGGACAATGGGGCGGCGAAAGCGCCGAAGTGAAATTGAAGTATTGAAATATTGATTCAAGTTTCGGATGTAGGAAACTCTCTCTGTAAGTGATTTATTATTATCAAGAATGAGAGAATGAGAGAAATTTTCTCAATATGCGCTACTCTATCATATGCATTGCTGAGAATGAATAGAAAGTTTTTTGTTTGCAAAAACAAGTATATTCTCTCATTCTCTAATTCTTGACAAAAAAAACACTTCCGGAACTTGTAATATTGAAAAATGAAGAGGCTCTCACAGATGGGCGGCGCACAAGAGCGCCGAGTGTAGAGTGAAGAATGAAGAATGAAGAATGAAGAAGTATTCAGGATGCAGGCACTTTTTGCTAAAACTCTTGACAGTTTTCGCTGAAAGTCAAGGCACTTTTCGCTGAAACTCTTAAGAGTTTTCGCTGAAACCCTTTACACTTTTCGACGAAAGTCAAGGCACTTTTCGCTGAAAGCTACTGGGAAACAGGACTGGAGATATAGGCAAACACATATAGACGTATGCGGAGATGTCTATATACGTGTAGGCGAAAATGTATGGTCGTACCGGGTAGATGTACAAAATCTGCAATATTTTTTTGTGAAAGTGCCTCTACCCTCTACCCAAGGCATCTATTTAATTGATATAAAGTGTTTTACGGGGTAGAGGCTAAAGCGTAAGGGTAGAGGCAAATGCCATTTGGGATGTCGAATTTCTACTCCAAGGGAATCCTCGCTTCAACGCCAAAAGGTTCTCATTTCTACTCCAAAGGATTCTCCCTTCTATGCCAAGGAAATCCTCGCTTCTACGCCAAAAGATTCCCTCTCCCTCACCGCACCTTTTCACGTTCATCTCCCTCCCTCTTAGCCTATAACGACAGACGTCCGCACCCACCAAGGTGGCAGGTGCGGACGTCTGCTGATAAGCATCGCAGCTGTACTCCCGAGGGGAATCGAACCCCTATCAAAAGTTTAGGAAACTTCTATTCTATCCGTTGAACTACAGGAGCGCCATCGTTTTCTGGCCGCGAAGATAAGGGAAATTATCGAGGCGGCCAAATTTTTGAAGAGTTTATTGTTGTGCGGTGCGACGCCGGCGGACTTCCCATGCGACGAGGCCGACGAAGAGCACAAGCAGGAGCATGAGCGAGACGTGGGCCACGGTCTCGGTGGCGTGTAGGCTCTGTGGGTCGAAGCGGAACTGCACGGTGTGCTTGCCGGCTGGCAGTGCGACGGCCCGCAGAACGTAGTTGGCCCGCAGGATGTCGGCAGGCTTGTCGTCGATGGTGCACTGCCATCCGGGGTAGTAGACGTCGGAGAAGACGGCCAGGCCGCCGCCGTCGGTCTCGGCTTCGAAGGTGAGGGCATTGGCCTCATAGGCGGTCAGACGAAGGTTTCCCGTCCCGGGCGTGAGTGTTTTCTGGTCGACGCCCTGGGGCATTGTCTGAGCACTGATGATTGCCGTGTAGGGGTTCTCTCGGAGCATGTCGAGCTTCGCGAGTTCGCTGTCGGCATCCTCGGCGAGGACCACGCGCTGCGCCATCCATGCGTTGCCCATGGCCCAGGGGTTCGGCACGGGCACGGTCTCCCCGTCTTTCAGGGGCAGAATGGCGTACTTCATATTGAGCATGTTGAGCACAGGGAAGAGCGAGTCGCCTCGCAAGCTGTCCAGACGTCCGGCGCTCTGTGCCACGGCTTGATGAAGTTCGATGAGTTCGGGCTGTATGTAGGCCTCGATGAGTTCCTGGTAGCGGCGCAGCTTGGCGGCGTGATAGCCTCCGATGCTCTTGTGCCAGTAGCTGGTGGTGTTGTCGTTGAAAGTGCTGACGGCGAGGTTGGCCACGCGGTAGTAGAGGTCTTTGTCCTGTAGGATAAGCTCGTCGGTGGGCGTCTTCTGGAAGAAGACAGAAGCGGGCTGGGGCTTAGAGAACATGCTGTCGTTGAGGTAGCGCTTGTTGACGTCCCAGAGGTCAGCCGTGCAGAGCACGATGAGGCAGGCCACAGCCATCCATGCCTTGATCTTCTTAAAGTAGAAGGCAGCCAGTACGGCACATCCCACGAGGATGATGAGCAGCGAACGCCCTGCATCGGCCGTGAAGACGGCACGCCGCATGTCGTTGAGGTTGGTGAGGATGGCGGCCAGCATCTCCTGCGGGATATAGCCCTGCTGGGTGGCGTTGGTGAGCATCTGCATCTCGCTGGAGCTGATGTAGTTGCCGAAGAACAGGTCGGGCATCAGCCAGAAAATGAGGCAGGGACCAGCGGTGAGAAGGAGAGCGATGAGGAACGAACGACGGATGTCGGGTGACGAATAAGAATTACTATCCGAGCGAGCAGAAAAGTTGCTTTTATTTGTCATTCGTAATTCGTCGTTTGTCATTTCAAAGAGCTCCTTCAGTGCCAGCATGGCCAGCAGGGGGATGGTGAACTCGGCGATGACGAGGATGGAGGCTACGGTGCGGAACTTGTCGTACATCGGCACGTAGTCGAGGAAGAAATCGGTCCAGGGCATGAAGTTCTTACCCCAGGCGAGGGTGATGCTGAGGAGGGTGGCCAGAGCCAGTGCCCACTTCATGGGTCCCTTGACGATGAACAGTCCGAGGACGAAGAGGAAGATGACGAAGGCGCCCACGTAGACGGGACCGCTGGTGCCGGGCTGCTCGCCCCAGTACTGTCCGAGGCTCTGGTAGACGGGTGTGTACATCGGGTCGGCCTTCTGCATCGCCGTTTTGCTCTGAGTGAGAGGCTGCGAGGCGCCGCCCTTGACGTTGGGCACCAGCAGGGACCACGTCTCGCCGATGCCGTAGCTCCAGGCGGTGATGTAGTCTCGCTCCAGACCGCTGCTGGTCTGGTTGGCGGGGTCTTTGCTCTTCTGCGTGAGTTCGCTCTTGCCGCGCATGGACTCCTTGGAGTACTCCCACGTGTGGTAGAGGTTGGAGGCGTTGATGGCGATGCCGATGAGGCAGCCGAGGGCGAAGACGGAGGTGGCCTTCAGCCACTTCGTGAATGACGAGTGACGAATGGCGAATGACGGATAAGATTTACTATCCAAGGAAGCAGAAAGGTCACTTTTATTCGTCAGTTGTGATTCGTCGTTCGTCATTCCAAACAGGAAGGCCAGGGCCATGAGGGCGATGACGAAGGCGAAGTAGTAGGTCATCTGCACGTGGTTGGAGAGGATCTGCAGCGCCATGAAGAAGGCCGTCACGAGCAGTCCCCACAGGTAGCGGCCGCGGTAGCAGAGCACCATGCCGGCGATGGTGGGCGGTATGAAGGCCAGGGTGTAGAATTTCCAGATGTGACCTGCGCCGATGATGATGAAATAATAGCTGGAGAAGGCCCACAGCACGGCGCCGAGGGCAGCCATCCAGGCCTTGAAGTCAAAGGCTCGCAGGAGGATGTAGAAGCCCAGCAGCATGACGAAGACCAGGACGACGTAGTCGGGCAGGAAGAGCTTGTAGACGTTCTCTATCTTCGTGAGCTTCTCGGTGGAGGGGTAGGAGGGTGCCATCTGGTAGGTGGGCATGCCAGAGAAGAGGGTGTTGGTCCAGCGAGTGCGCTCGCCGTCGTGTCGGGCACGGTAGTCTTCCATCTCGCTGGCGGCACCGATGCCTGCGCTGTGGTCATGGCCTGTGAGCACCATCCCTTCGGAAACGGGCTTCAGGAAATAGACGAAGCCGAGGGCAATGAAGAAGGCGATGGCGCAGAGGTCGGGCAGAAGGGTTTTCAGTTGCTTCATAGGTGAAACTAAGTGACAGAGTGAGAAGTGAAAGGGTGAAAGAGTGAAAGAGAAAGGGGACTCTCCCCCCGCCCTCCCTAAAGGGAGGGAGCAGTTACTTCTAAAAGCAGAAGACACGAGTATCCTGCACTTGTCAGGTGACTGCTCCCTCCCTTTAGGGAGGGCGGGGGGAGAGTCCAGTCTTCGGTGAGAGGGTCTTCGGATTGAAAGAATGAAACGCTGAAAGATACCTTTAGAGGGAGGTAACCTTCAACGTTTCAACGTTCTAATTCTGCCGGCGGCACTTACTTACGCAGGCCGAGCGCCTTGACGATGGCACGATAGCGGTTGATGTCGCGCTTCTTCAGGTAGTTGAGCAGTGCGCGACGCTTACCGACGAGGCCGGTGAGGGCACGCTCAGTGCTGTGGTCCTTGCGGTTCTGCTTCATGTGCTCAGTGAGGTGAGCGATGCGGAAGCTGAAGAGTGCGATCTGACTTTCGGCGCTACCCGTGTTGGCGGCACCACCGCCGAACTGTTCGAAGAGTTCGGCCTTCTTAGCGGAATCTAAATACATTTGTTTTTTTGATGAATAAGGGTTTGTGAATCACATCCTTCAGGTGGTGAGCCGTCGTCATCAATCGTCGCGCACCCACCCTCGAATGCACCCGTGTCTCGGGATTTGCGGGCGCAAAGGTACAAAAAAGTTTGTATACGCAAAGCAGGGAAGCCCGTTTTTTTGTGCTTCCCTGCTTTTTTATTGATTGCTATGGCGTTAGAACTGCATTTTGCGCCATGTGTCGGCCACTTGCTCAGAGGCGTTGGTGGCCGGCGTCTGCTTCTTGCGCATCTTCAGCTGGGGAGCCTGCTCGGAGACGCCGGAGATGATGTTGTCGGAGAGACGGCCGTAGCTGATGCTGCCGTTGGATTTCTGCAGTTCCTTCAGCAGATAGTAGGTGAAGAGGCCGTGGCCCTGTTCGGGGTAACCCTGTGCGGTCTCGTTGCCCTGTGCAGCGGAGAAGACGACGATGGCACCCTCGCCGAAGGTGGCGTCCTCGGCCTCGATCTCGACACCGCGCAGGCCTTCCGTCACGCCTTCGTTCTCGCGGTTGACGCCGCTGAAGCAGGCATCCAGGAAGACGCTGGTCTGACCGAAGGCCAGCTCACCGAGCTGACTGTAGAGGTCGTCCAGGGCAATGCCGCGCTGGGGACTGGTGCCGCGGACGTCTGTGGGCAGCAGATAAGCCTTGTTCTTGTTCTTCGTATCGGGCACACCGTGGCCTGCGTAGTAGACGATGAGTTTCTTGTTTGTGCGGTCGGGAATGGCTTTCGCCCAGTCCTGAATGGCCTCTTCGAGAATCATCTGCTTGGTGGCATCCTCGGTGAGCAGGACGTTGTTGGCCGGGATGCCGAGGGTCTTCTTGCAGTATTCTGCGAAGACACGTGCATCGTGAATGGCATAGGGGACGTTGCTCACGAAGCGGTAGTTCTGGTTGCCGATGATCAAGGCGTAGGTGTCGATGCGTGTGCTGTAGCCAAGAGGTATGACGGTGTCGACCTCAGATGTGGCGTAGTCGTAGTCGATATCGGCCACACGCCCGATGGTGCTTTTCTCCACGGTGCTCTTGGCCAGACCGTACTCGTTGCAGTTCTCTACGTTGATGTATGCCGGCACGCGACGCAGCTCGCCTGTGTAGAGAGCGTGGCGGGGCTGTCCGTTCCACTCCACCTCGGAGGCAAAGACGTAGTGGCCGAGGATGACGGTGGGGCTGAGCTCAATGGAACGGAGGTTGGTGCACGAGACAAAGGCCTGGTCCTCGACGCGGCACTGGTCGGGCAGCTTGATGGCGCCGAGCGAACTGCACTTTGCGAAGGCGATGGTCTCGATGAGTTTCAGCTGTGTGGGGAGGGAGATGTTACGCAGGCGCGAGCAATTGAAGAAGGCGCCCCAACCGATTTCCTGCACGTCGGTGCCCACGAAGACGACATCCTGCAGGTTGTCCAGCCCGACGAAGGCACAGGAGCCGATGCGCGTGATGCCGGGCTCGATCTGCACCTTGCGGACGTTGAGTTTCTTTTTCGTCCAGGGCGCAGGGCGTTTCTTCATGTCGTAATCGTCGATGACGACCTTCTCGCCTCTGACGTTGACATTGGTAATGGTGAGGGTGAAGCCGTCGAATGTCCATTTGGCATCGGTGCCACAAGTGCCCTCGGAAGCATACAGAGAGGACTGCGCGCGCAGGGCGGGCAGCGCAAAAACGGTCATCAGGACCAGAAGAATATATCTTTTCATAGGAGTCTGCTTAAGTTTAATGGTTATTCTTTTCTTCAAAAAAACAGCTGTCTTTCGGTGATTAACGTCCCAAGCGGATGGAGAGATAGATGCGGTTGGTGGCACCGTTGAACTTATAGCTGTCTGAACCGAAGTCGGTGGTCGTGAATGCTTTGTACTTGACGGAGCGCCAGCGATGCTCATAGCCTATGCCGATGAACTTCCAGCTGAGGCTGACGCCAAAGCTCTGCATGAGGCCGTGGCCCCAGTCGAGTTTCAGGTTGTCCTTCATCATCCTGTAGCCTTCGGAGGAGTGGTTGGTATTGGCGTCGACATCCTCGTCGCTCTTCATCGAGAGCACAGAAGCGTGGTAGCCGATGTGGTAGTAGAGGTGCAACTTCAGATAGTGCAGTTCGGGGATGTCCAGGTAGGTGAACGGCGCAAAGGTGACAGAGGGACCGAGCGTCATGCCGTAGTTGAACTCGTACTTCTCCAGGTTCCAGGGAGTGTAATAGTAGCTGTCGTCGCCATCCTGTATTTTCGAAGCGCTGTTATAGCCCCCGTCCTGCTTGAAGTGGTTGACGTTGAGGTCGATGCCTGTGTAGTCAATACAGAACTGCGCCACGTTGGCAATAGGAGTTTTGTGCAGGCGGTAGCTGCGGCCGTACTGGAACGAGAAGCCCCAGTCGGACTTGTATTTCGCAGCGGAGTTGTCGCTGGGAGCAGAGAACTTGGGGTCGAGCGAGGCCGAGTTATAGGCGAAATTGATATAACTGCGGTGGGACCACACGTCGACAAAATGCTTGCCTGTGGACGTGCGGTTACTGACTTCCTGCTGTACGTTGATGATGTCATTGATGGTAGTGACGTCTGTCGAGTCCTCCTTCCAGTCGATAGAGACTTGCTTGTCCTGCGGTTCCTGGGCGAATGCAGACAGGGCTGCAAGGCAAGCGATGAAGGTGATCCAAGTTTTTTTCATAATCTTATCTGTTTTTATTGTTATTAAAGTTGAGCACTTAATTCTCGAGACTTGCCTTGCCCCGAATCTTCAGCCAGTGTTTGCTCAGCTGCATCTGCGAGTCGGCGCGGCGGCTCTTGAGCAGCCACTTCTGGAAGTCGCGCGTGCTGAGCGAGTTGGGGTGCTTCTTGTCGCCCGTGACATCGTTGGTCTTGTTGAAAACATTCGGCGAGAAGACGATGACAAGCTGGCAGTCTTCGACTTCCATGCTGGTAGACATCTTATAGAACTTCCTCGAATGAGGGCTGAGGCTTTCTTCAAAGAACGTGTAGGTGTGTCCGCCCTTGACGGCAAAGTGTCCAGTGCCGGTGTTCGGATAAGGCAGCAGGCAGGACGTCTGGTCGCTGGCAAGTTCGTTGAGGTAGACGACGACGTATCCGTCCACGGGCGACCGGAACTCCACGAAAAAGCGGTCGCCACTCTGGAAGTGGGTCGTCTCCTCGCGCTTGTCGCCGTTCTCGCGGAGGATGCGTATCTGCAGGTCGGTCTCGGCCTGAAGAATCTCGCGGGCACGCCCCCAGACTTCTGCCGTGAGGACGAGCTTGCCGTCGGCGAATGCGGCCTGCAGCTCAGGCTCGCGCGTATCGCCCAGCCAGTCGCCTTTGGCCATACTGACGGTGTTCTCCCAGAAGAACGAAGCGCTGGCCTCGCCGTTCGTCGTGCTCAAATTATCGACGGCATCCGACGACACCATCTCGCCAAACTCTGCCTTGATGGCTTCTGCCCGCGCCAGGTCAATGCAGCGGTGCTTGGCCTCACGGAGCGTGATGTTGTCCTCGTCACCTATGGTGAAGACGTACTGCCCATGCACCTCGGCCTCGCGGGGTGTCTGGGCTGCGCCCACGACTGCCGTAAAGGCCAGGGCAGACAGCATTGTCAAACGATGAAGGATAAAATGTTTCATTTCCGTTGGTCCCTCATTTTCGGGTATTACTGATTTGCGGAGAATCGTACAGATAGTAGAGACGCACCTCTTGCTTGCCATTCGGCAGCTTGCGGGTAAGCGTTACCAGAGGCGTGAAGGCACGCACCCGTTGGTTAGTAAAGGTCTTGGTGGAAGCATTCATTTTCTCGCGGCTGGCCACAGAGTCGCCCTCGGCAGTCTGAGCCGTCAGCACCGTCACGTCGCTCTGCACCTGCGTCTCGCGATGGGCTGCATACTCGGCAGAGGCCATCCGACGTGCACGGCTTAGGGCCATATTCGCATTGTTGCCCTCGGAGGTGACAACAATCTGGAGCAGGGTGTCGGACGAGAGACCTTCGTAGTAGGGCGCCATTGCTTCCTCTAATGTCTGCGCCTTACCGAAGACCTCCCAGCCTTCCTTGGCGAGTACCTTGCACTCTTTCCGGCACACTTTCTGCCAGGACTTATCGCCTGCCCAACTTCTTGAGGAAACGAACAGCGATAGCAGTATAACCGCTGCAAAGAAGAGTTTTCGCTTCATTTTCTCTTTGATTTTGGGGACAAAAGTAACCCTTTTTGTGTTACAGACCAATTTTTCTCTCACTTTTTTCATGCTTTCGCCCATTTTATTCGTAACTTTGCAGCCAAAACGGAAAGAAACACATTATATAATATGAATCAAAATATCAGGAACATCGCGATTATCGCCCACGTGGACCACGGTAAGACAACGCTTGTAGACAAGATGCTTCTTGCAGGCAATCTTTTCCGCGAAAACCAACAGACCGGCGAACTGATGCTGGATAACAATGAGCTGGAGCGCGAGCGTGGCATAACGATTCTCTCAAAGAACGTAAGCATTAACTATAAGGGAACCAAGATAAACATCATAGATACCCCGGGCCACTCGGACTTCGGCGGCGAGGTGGAGCGTGTGTTGAATATGGCTGACGGCTGTCTGCTGCTGGTAGATGCCTTCGAAGGGCCGATGCCGCAGACACGTTTCGTGTTGCAGAAGGCGTTACAGATCGGACTGAAGCCCATCGTCGTCATCAACAAAGTCGATAAACCCAACTGCCGCCCCGAAGAGGTCTACGAGATGGTGTTCGACTTGATGTGCGACCTTGATGCCACTGAGGAACAACTGGACTTCCCCGTTATCTACGGCTCGGCCAAGCAGGGCTGGATGGGCGAAGACTGGCAGACACCCACCGAGGACATCTTCTACCTGCTGGACCAGATATTGGAACATATTCCTGCACCCGAGCAGCTGGAGGGCACGCCTCAGATGCTGATTACCTCTTTGGACTACTCCACCTACACCGGACGCATCGCCGTGGGACGTGTGCATCGCGGCACGCTGCGCGAAGGCATGGCGATTACCATCGTTCACCGCGACGGGTCGAAGGAGAAGACCAAAATCAAGGAGCTGCATACCTTCACCGGAATGGGGCACCAGAAGACGGATGTCGTCTCCAGCGGCGACATCTGCGCTATCATCGGTCTTTCCAACTTTGAGATAGGCGACACTATCTGCGATGCAGAAGAGCCGGAGGCACTGCCCACTATCAGCATCGACGAACCGACGATGTCGATGCTCTTTACGATCAACGATTCGCCCTTCTTCGGCAAGGAAGGTCGCTGGTGTACCAGTCGCCACATCCACGAACGCCTGCAGAAGGAACTGGAGAAGAACCTGGCGCTGCGCGTGCAGATTCCCGAAGGTTACAACGACCGCTGGATTGTCAGTGGCCGTGGCGTGCTGCACCTCTCGGTACTTATCGAGACCATGCGTCGTGAAGGCTACGAGCTGCAGGTGGGACAGCCGCAGGTCATCTATAAAGAAATCAACGGCGAGCGCTGCGAGCCTATTGAAGAACTGACGATTAACGTGCCCGAGGAGTTCTCTTCCAAGATGATTGATATGGTGACACGCCGCAAGGGCGAGATGGTCTCCATGGAGAGTCAGGGCGATCGCGTGAACATCGAGTTCAATATTCCCTCTCGCGGAATCATCGGCCTGCGCACCAATGTGCTCACAGCCAGCCAGGGCGAAGCCATCATGGCTCACCGCTACAAGGAGTATCAACCCTATAAGGGCGAGATCGTACGTCGCACGTCGGGGTCTATGATTGCCCTTGAGAGCGGAACAGCCTTTGCCTATGCCATTAACAACCTGCAAGACCGCGGCAAGTTCTTCATCGAGCCACAGACTGAGGTCTACGCAGGACAAGTGGTTGGCGAGCACATCCACGAGAACGACCTCGTCATCAACGTTACCAAGAACAAGCAGCTCACGAACATGCGCGCCAGCGGCTCGGACGAGAAGGTGCGCATCATTCCGGCCACACTCCTCAGCTTGGAAGAAGCGCTGGAGTACATCAAAGAGGATGAATACGTCGAGGTGACACCGAAGAGCATGAGAATGAGGAAGATTATTCTCGACCATCTGGAGCGCAAGCGTGCCAACCGTGAATAAGATCTGGAACGTAAGACTAACCTCATTACAAAACCAAGGCCCCATGATAACTATACGAAAAGTAGAAAACAAGCGAGACTTGTACGCCTTCATTCGATTCAACTATGAATTGTATAAGGGCAACCCCTATGCCGTACCCGACTTGGTGCCCGACTTACAAGAAACGTTCGACCGTAAGAAGAACGCCGCCTTCGAGTTCTGTGAGGCAGAACTCTTCCTGGCCTACCGCGAGAAAAAGCTCGTAGGCCGCGTGGCAGCCATCATCAATCACAAGGCTAACAAAACTTGGCAGGTGCGCAACGTACGGTTCGGATGGATTGACTTTGTGGACGATTTAGAGGTGTCGGAAGCTTTGCTGAAGGCTGTCGAACAGTGGGGGCGTGAACGCGGAATGGATAAAATCGTGGGACCGCTGGGCTTCACTGACATGGATCCTGAAGGAATGCTCACCGACGGCTACGACCAACTCTCGACGATGAGTACCATCTACAACTATCCTTACTATGTCAGTCACATGGAGCGTCTCGGCTTCGGGAAAGAAGTGGACTGGGTGGAACGCAAGGTAATCGTTCCTACCAAAGACCATGCCCACGATGCTAACTCAGAGCGCTATCTCCGTGTGGCTGAGATGAGTGCCAAACGCTATAACCTCCACATACGCAAGTTCAAGAGCCATCGCGAAGTACTGCAGGCCGACGGTGGGCAGTACATCCAGAAGGTCTTCAACATAGTCAACAAAGCCTATGCCCCCCTCTATGGCTACTCTGAGATGAACGAGCGTCAGATTCAGCAGTACGCCGACACCTACCTGCAGTTCCTCGATATGCGACTGTTGACGGTCGTCGAGAACGAGGAGAACGAACCTGTGGCGATGGGCGTATGTATGGGCTCTCTCTCCCGTGCCTTACAGAAGGCCAAAGGCAAGCTGTGGCCTTTCGGCTGGTACTACCTCTTGAAGTCAGTCTATTTCAAGCACGAGCCCGTCTTGGACATGCTGCTCGTGGCCGTGCTGCCCGAATACCAGAACAAAGGAGTCAACGCGATGCTCTTTGCGGACTTCATACCCATCGGCCGTGACATGGGTTTTGTATGGGCAGAGTCGCATCCTCAGCTCGAGACCAACGAGAAGAGCCAAGGCCAATGGGCTTATCTTGAATGCTCCATACACAAACGCCGCCGCTGCTGGCAGAAAAGTCTTTAATCATTAAGATACAGTAAGGAATAGTTCATGGCAGAAGAAACGAAAGTCCTCCTTGCCGAGGCCGACGTTGAGGGCGCACCCATTGCAGAATACACCGATGATAATATTCGCCACCTGACGGATATGGAACATGTGCGGACACGTCCCGGCATGTACATCGGCAAGCTCGGCGATGGCTCGCACGCCGAAGACGGTATCTATGTACTTCTGAAAGAAGTCATCGACAACAGTATCGACGAGTTCAAGATGAATGCCGGCAAGCGCATCGAAGTCACCATCGAAGACCATCTGCGCGTTTCCGTGCGCGACTACGGCCGCGGCATCCCTTTGGGCAAACTGACCGAAGCCGTCTCAATGCTCAACACAGGTGGCAAGTACGACAGCAAGGCGTTCAAGAAAAGTGTCGGCCTGAACGGCGTCGGTCTGAAAGCTGTCAACGCACTCTCCTCGCACTTCGTCGCGCAAAGTTTCCGCGACGGAGAGACGCGACGTGCCGAGTTCGAGAAAGGTGTGCTCGTGAAGGACTCAGAGACTCCCGGGAAAACGGAAGACGAGAACGGTACTTTCATTTTCTTTGAACCCGACGACACGCTTTTCAAGGGCTATCGCTTCCAGCCGGAGTTCGTAGAGACGATGCTCCGCAACTACACTTACTTGAATACGGGCCTCACCATTATGTTCAATGGGCGCCGCATCCTCTCACGCAATGGTCTGGTGGACCTGCTCACGGACACGATGACCACTCAGCCCCTTTACCCCATCATTCATCTCAAGGGCGAGGACATTGAAGTAGCCTTCACCCACACCAACGGGCAGTATGGCGAGGAGTACCACAGTTTCGTCAACGGACAGCACACCACACAAGGCGGTACACACCAGAGTGCTTTCAAGAAATACATCGCCGAGACCATCAAGGATTTCTCAGGCAAGAACTACGATTATACCGATATCCGCAACGGCCTCGTTGCCGCCATCTCCATCGACATCCAGGAGCCTCTCTTCGAGAGCCAGACCAAGATCAAGTTAGGCTCGCTCAGTACCGAGCCCAATGGCGGAATCAGTATTGACAAGTTCATCGGCGACTTCGTTAAGGAACAGGTAGACAACTATCTGCGTCGCACGCCCGACGTAGCCGAGGTCATCCTTCAGAAAGTCAGCGAGAGCGAGAAGGAGCGCAAAGCGATGGCCGGCGTAGCCAAGCTGGCACGCGAGCGCTCGAAGAAAGCCAACCTGCACAACCGCAAGCTGCGCGACTGTCGCATACACTTCAACGACCCGAAAGGCGACCGGCAGGAAGACAGCAGCATCTTCATCACCGAGGGCGACAGCGCCTCCGGCAGTATCACCAAGAGCCGCGATGTGCTTACGCAGGCCGTGTTCAGTCTGCGAGGTAAGCCCCTCAACTGCTTCGGACTCACCAAGAAGGTGGTCTACGAGAACGAGGAGTTCAACCTCCTGCAGGCGGCCCTTAATATCGAGGACGGCCTCGACGGGCTGCGTTACAACCGCGTCATCGTGGCCACCGACGCCGACGTCGACGGCATGCATATCCGCCTGCTGATGATTACTTTCTTCCTGCAGTTCTTCCCCGAACTCATCAAGAAAGGACACGTCTACATCCTTCAGACGCCGCTCTTCCGCGTGCGCCAACGCAGGAAGAAGCTCTCGCGTGCACGTCTTGAGGCCATCGGAGAGGCCGACACGAAGGGCGACTTCATCACTCGCTATTGCTACTCCGAGGAGGAACGCCTGCGCAGCATCGAAGACCTCGGGCCAGAACCCGAAATCACGCGATTCAAAGGGCTGGGAGAAATCTCGCCCGACGAGTTCCGTGCCTTCATCGGTCCCGACATTCGTCTGGAGCAAGTCTCACTGCATAAGTCCGATCAGGTGGCAGAACTTCTCGAATACTACATGGGCAAGAACACCATGGAGCGTCAGAACTTCATCATCGACAACCTTGTCATCGAAGAAGACAGGCCCGAAGAAGAGCAGGAGGAAGAGCGAGAATACAAAGACCTCAATGCGGAAAGCCTCGCCCCCGCCTCCACAGACTCATAACCCGAAGAAGAAAATGCCACATACCCACCAACACGACAGGCCGAAAGTCCTCTTCCCCGGTTCCTTCGATCCC
This sequence comes from uncultured Prevotellaceae bacterium, assembly GCA_947166655.1. Classification (GTDB taxonomy): domain Bacteria; phylum Bacteroidota; class Bacteroidia; order Bacteroidales; family Bacteroidaceae; genus Physcousia. The sequence continues at coordinate 422 of CAMVFC010000046.1, read as the reverse complement.
TTTACCCTGGGCCATGCGTCCCTCGTGGAGCGCGCGCTCACGCTCTTCGACGAGGTCGTCATCGCCGTGGGTGTGAACGAACAGAAGAGCGGGTGGATGCCGGCCGACGAGCGCATCTGCGCCATACGTGAATTATATAAGGATTGTGCGCGCGTGCGCGTAGAGAGCTACAGCGGGCTGACCGCCGACTTCGCCGCCAGCGTCGGCGCCACGGCCATCCTGCGTGGCGTACGCTCGGTCAAGGACTTCGAGTACGAGATGCAGATGGCTGACGTCAACCGCCAGCTCACTGGCATCGAGACCGTCCTCCTCTTTGCCGAGCCGCAGCTGGCATCACTCTCCAGCTCTCTCGTGCGCGAACTGGCACACTTTGGCAAGGACATCACTCCTCTGCTGCCGGAAGGATACAAAATGAATGACGA
>CAMVFC010000045.1 GCA_947166655.1 uncultured Prevotellaceae bacterium | reverse complement strand
CGACACAATATATGACGGCGCAATAGTAATGACTTTTTTAGACGTCAATCAGCGTCCAGCGTTACGAGAATAATTGATGTTAATAATTGCCAAAACGCTTGGTGATTAGCGGCAAACATAGTACCTTTGCACTCGAACCGTTCACCCCCTCTGAAATCAGACAAATCATGGACCATAAGGAACTACAAAAGACAGTAAATCCCATTTATCTGACCGCCAAATCAACGTTGGGGCTTCTGAAAAAGGCTGAGGACCCGGATGCCATGGCCCTCCTGCCTCTTATCGGCCTCGACACACAATTAGAAGAGCAGGCGAAGACCGTGCCGCCCGCTTTCTGGCCCGCTTACAAGATTGCCCAGCTGTCTCGCTATGAGATTCTGAACACCGCAGCGCTCCGCAGCAGCGCGCCCAATATCGTGGACCTTCCCTCGGGCTATTCGCCCCGCGGTTTCCGCGTGTCATCGGCAGGAAAGCGCTATTTCGGCTTTGACCTCCCGGCAGTGATTGACGACATGGCTCCTGCCGCCGGCAAGATCATGACGCCCGAGCAGCGCCGCCTGGCCAGTTACCATGCCGTGGACGCCACCAACTACGCATCCATGAAAGCCGCACTGGGAGACGTCGAGGGAGAGCTCTGCATCGTGACCGAGGGCCTGCTGTGCTATTTCAACGATTCGGAGCTGGAGCACATGTGCCAGGCCATCCACCGCCTCCTCTCGGAGTACGGCGGCACCTGGATGACGGCCGACCTGTCCATCTTGAGAATCTATACGCTCACCTACAGCACCTTGACAAAAGAAGACGAGCGCGTCCTCATGAGCCGCATCAAGGGGAAAGGCAGCAATATGGCCGATGTGAAAGTCAACCAGAACAGCCTCTTCCTGAATGGCGAGGAGGGGGCCCGGAGCTTCCTGGAAGGCCAGGGATTCACGGTAGAGTCAGAGCCCGTCACCCTCTATCTGCCGGATGTCCCCGGCGTGACCGCCGAGCTCCGCGACGCCTACCGGCAGATGAACATGCTCACCCTGCGTGCCGCCTCTGCGAAGACCGCGAGACAGGCGGTGCCGGAGCTCCCCTTCGCCGTCGAGAGCACGGTGAGGCAAGGCCGACTGGTCATGAAAGTCCAGGGGCGCGTGGACACCCTCACCGCTACGGAATTGCTGGAAGCCTTCCAGAAGGCGTCGCCGCAGGCCGATGCCATCGAGCTGGACGTGGAGGGCATGTCTTATATCTCATCGGCCGGTCTCCGCGTTCTGCTGATCATGCGGAAGTCAGTGGAAGCCCCCAGCCGCTTCAAGATATTCCACGTGCGCCCCGAGATAAAGAGAATCCTTGAAATGACCGGCTTCGACACGTTCCTTCTCCAATGAGAGGGGGAGAGCCAGGAGTATCTGGTCCGATGTGCTGACGGGAATCCGGTCCCTTTTCACAATTTATCGCGTGCGTAAGCTGAAGTGTCGGAAAAAAGTTGTAGCTTTGCAGTCGGAAACAATTGATAATATCTATAAATCGTTGAATAAGCCAAAGATAATAAGTTTGTTTTCTGGAGCCGGAGGCCTTGACATAGGTTTCGAGAGTGCTGGCCTTGAGATTGCTGTATCTGTTATTTGTTTGATAAAACCGAGAGGAAAAGTAAATTTATGATGATAAAACGGAGATGAATAATCCATGCCTTTCTGATAAAACCGAGAGGAATGAACATGTGTTTGAACAGGCTATCTATCCGAACAGTCCATTAGTCAGGTTCACGGCATCCGCCTTTTTCTCCATCACCACGTCGGCATAGATCTCCGTGGTGTGGACGCTGGTATGCCCAAGAAGTTTGCTCGTCGTGTTGATGTCTGCCCCTGCTGCTCCACGTGCCCAAGTTCGAGGGCATCCGCATCCATGCGGGCAACACCGCGTGCGACACCGAAGGCTGTATTCTCCTGGGCGAGAACCGCGAAGTGGGCAAGGTGCTGGACAGCCGCCGATACGTCAACCTGCTGAAGCTCCGTCTCGCAAAGCGAAGCGAGGGGGAACCTGTCTACATCACAGTCTGCTGACCTGCACGTCTCTCCCGGCAACTGAAAAATGAGCGGAACCGCCAACGACTCCGAAAGGAGCTGATGGCGGTTCCGCCTTTGGTAGTGCGCTGTCCTGCACAGGCGTCACCGGTAGTCTTCGGGACCTATCACGGCTTCGATGAACAGGTGGCCGGTGGAGCCGGAGAGGTAGCGGTAGGTGAAGGTGAAGCCCTTCTCTTTGTATGGCTTCAGGGAGATGTCCTGACGGACGTTGGCGAGGAGGTCCTCCTTGAACTGCTCGAGCTTCTCGTCCGTGAGGAGCTCGCGGCTGTCGAGTTGTCCCTGCACGTGGTAGTGGTAGGTGAAGCCGAGGGGCGCAGTGCCGAAGGTCATGCTGTCCATGACGATGAAGGCTTCTTTGTCGATGAGGCGCGGGCACTGCTTCTTAGTGAATTCGCGGGCCTCGCGCTGGCAGCGATGCTCAAAACTTTCCGTGCAGGCGACGCCAAGTGCTGCCATGAGCAGCAGAGCGGGGAAGAGATGCAGAAAGTGTCTCATAGCGACTCGCGTTTAAGCTGTTCAAGGGCATGACAGAGCTGGTCGGGGCAACTGGTGGGGCGCGCTCCGCAAGTGGTGCCCTGGAGGCGTTGGATGACGTCGTCTATCTTCATGCCGCGGACGAGCTGGGACAAGCCTTTCGTGTTGCCGTTGCAACCGCCGTAGAAGGTGACGTTCTCGATGCGTCCGTCCCGGGCTTCGACGGCAATGGCCTTGGAGCAGGTGCCCTGGCAGGTGTAGAGGACAGAGGCCGCAGCATCCTGCTTTGCTGCTGTCTGATGGGGTGTAGTCATAGTCTGTTTTTTTCTTCTTTCGTTTTTTCCTTCGGGGAAGATGGCAGCGGCTGTCCGCGCTCGCTCAGGCGAGGTCGGCGGGCGTCTTCTTGATGTCGAGATAGAGTTCGTCGAGCTGCTTCTGTTCGAGTCGTGCGGGAGCGTCGAGCATGACGTCGCGGCCGGAGTTGTTCTTCGGGAAGGCGATGCAGTCGCGTATGCTGTCGAGGCCGGCAAAGAGGCTGACCCAGCGGTCGAGACCGTAGGCGAGTCCTCCGTGAGGGGGCGCACCGTACTTGAAGGCGTTCATCAGGAAGCCGAACTGCTCCTGTGCGCGCTCTTCGGTGAAGCCGAGGATGCGGAACATCTTGTCCTGCAGTTCCGGGTCGTGGATACGGATGCTGCCACCGCCCACCTCGACGCCGTTGCACACCATGTCGTAAGCGTCGGCACGCACGGCAGCGGGATCGGTGTCCAACAGGGGAATATCCTCGTCCTTGGGATGTGTGAAGGGGTGATGGGTGGCCATGAGGCGTCCTTCTTCTTCGCTCCACTCGAACATCGGGAAATCGATGACCCAGAGCAGGGAGAACTTGTTCTTGTCGCGCAGCCCCATGCGTGCACCCATTTCGAGGCGAAGCTCACAGAGCTGCTTGCGCGTCTTCATGGCGTCGTCGCCCGAGAGGATGAGAATGAGGTCGCCCGGCTGTGCCTGCATCTTCTCCTTGAGAGCTGCGAGGATGTCGGGACCATAGAACTTGTCGACGCTGGACTTGACGCTGCCGTCTTCCTGCACGCGGGCATAGACGAGACCTTTGGCTCCAATCTGGGGGCGCTTCACGAAGTCGGTGAGTTGGTCGAGCTGCTTGCGGGTGTAGACAGCCTGTCCGGTGGCACAGATGCCGCCAATGTACCTGGCCTCGTCAAAGACACTGAAGCCGGGGGCCTGGGCGAAGAGGTCCTTCAGCTCGACGAACTTCATGCCGAAGCGGGTGTCGGGCTTGTCGGAGCCATAGTACTTCATGGCGTCAGCCCACGTCATGCGGGGGAAGGCGCCTTCGAGTTCGATGCCGCGCAGCTCGCGGAAGAGGTGCTTGGCCATGCCCTCGAAGGTCTGCAGGATATCCTCCTGAGTGACGAAGGACATCTCGCAGTCGATTTGCGTGAATTCGGGTTGGCGGTCGGCGCGCAAGTCTTCGTCGCGGAAGCACTTGACGATCTGGAAGTAGCGGTCCATGCCCGATACCATCAGCAGCTGCTTCAGCGTCTGCGGGCTCTGGGGCAGGGCGTAGAACTGTCCGGGGTTCATGCGCGAGGGGACAACGAAGTCACGTGCTCCCTCGGGCGTGCTGCCGATGAGCATCGGCGTCTCGATCTCGAGGAAGCCGAGGCTGTCCAGATAGCGGCGCACCTCCATGGTCATCCGGTGACGCAGCTCCAGATTGCGGCGCACGGGCGTGCGGCGCAGGTCGAGATAGCGGTATTTCATACGCAGGTCGTCGCCGCCGTCGCTCTGGTCTTCGATGGTGAAGGGCGGCGTTACGCTGGCGTTGAGCACGCGCAGTTCAGATGCAATGATTTCGATGTCGCCCGTGGGCAAATGGGGATTCTTGTTGGAACGCTCGTTCACGGTGCCCGTCACCTGGACGACATATTCACGTCCGAGGCGGTTGGCCTGTTCGCAAAGCTCGTTGTTGGCAGCTTCCTCGAAGACAATCTGCGTGATGCCGTAGCGGTCGCGCACGTCCACGAAAGTCATACCGCCCATCTTACGAGTGCGCTGCACCCAGCCGGCCAGTGTTACGCTCTGGCCGACGTTGGCGATTCGGAGTTCGCCACAAGTATGAGTCCTATACATTCGTTTTTGGGGATAGTTGATGGTTAAAATGTCGTGCAAAGTTACACCTTTTCCCCTGAAGCACCAAACTTTTGTTTTCTTTTTCGTTAAAAGAGCTAAAAGAAGTACATTTTTTGGCCTGACGGCATGTCACTTACGCGGATAATCACTACCTTTGCGGGAGCCTATGACGTAAAAAAGTAAAGAATAAAAATATACATTCCTTATGAAAAAGAGAATCCAATTCAGCCTTGTCTATCGCGACATGTGGCAAAGTTCGGGAAAGTTCCAACCCCGCAAAGACCAGTTGGAGCGCATCGCTCCCGTGATTATCGACATGGGGGTCTTCGACCGTGTGGAGACCAACGGCGGTGCCTTCGAGCAGGTCAACCTGCTGGCCGGCGAGAATCCCAACGCTGCCGTGCGCGCTTTCTGCAAACCGTTTAACGAGGTGGGCATCAAGACGCACATGCTCGACCGTGGCCTGAACGCCCTGCGCATGTACCCCGTGCCCGACGATGTACGCGAGCTGCAGTACAAGGTGAAGCACGCCCAGGGTGTGGACATCCCACGCATCTTCTGCGGCCTGAACGACGTGCGCAATATCATCCCCTCGGTGAAGTGGGCCAAGGCTGCCGGCATGACGCCACAGGCAACGCTCTGCATCACCACCTCGCCCGTACACACGGTGGAGTACTACTCGGAAATCGCCGACCAGGTGATTGCCGCCGGCGCAGAGGAGATCTGCCTGAAGGACATGGCCGGCATCGGACAGCCTGCCCTGCTGGGAGCGCTGACAAAAGCGATCAAGACCAAGCACCCCGACATCATCATCCAGTACCACGGCCACAGCGGCCCCGGTCTGTCGATGGCTTCCATCCTGGAAGTGTGCAACAACGGCGCCGACGTCATCGACACTGCCATCGAGCCCCTCTCGTGGGGTAAGGTGCACCCGGATATCATCAGTGTGCAGTCGATGCTGAAGAACGAGGGCTTCGAGGTGAAGGAAATCAACATGAACGCTTATATGCGTGCGCGTGCACTGACACAGGAGTTCATCGACGACTGGCTCGGCTATTTCATCAACCCCGGCAACAAGTTGATGTCCTCGCTGTTGCTCGGCTGCGGCCTTCCCGGCGGCATGATGGGTTCGATGATGTCTGACCTGGCTGGCATCCACGGCGTGATCAACAGCACACTGAAAGCCAAGGGACAACCCGAGCTTTCGGCAGACGACATCCTGGTGCAGCTCTTCGACGAGGTGGCCTATGTATGGCCACGCGTAGGCTATCCTCCACTGGTGACGCCTTTCTCGCAGTATGTGAAGAACATCGCTCTGATGAACCTGCTGACGATGGCACAGGGCAAGGGACGCTTCGTGATGATGGACGATGCCATGTGGGGCATGATTCTCGGAAAGAGCGGAAAGATTCCCGGCACCATCGACCCCGAACTGGTGGAACTGGCGAAGAAACAAGGTCGCGAGTTCACCACCGCCGACCCGCATACGTTGCTGCAACCCGCTTTGCCCGGATTCATCAAAGAGATGGAAGAGAACGGCTGGGAGCGCGGACAGGACGACGAGGAGCTCTACGAGCTGGCCATGCACCCCGAACAGTACCGTAACTATAAGAGCGGACAGGCAAAGAAGAATTTCCTCGCCGATCTGGAGAAAGCCAAGATGGCCAAGATGCAGTCGGAAGGTGGTCCAAAGATGACCGCGGAGGAGCTCAGCGCCTTCAAGCATGCCAAGGCAGACGCCATCGTAGCACCTGAGAACGGAACCGTACTGTATGAGGTAAGCGGCGATGCGGGCGTCACCCGTTGTACGGAACCTGCCATCGGTGCCGAGTATAAAGAAGGTCAGACATTCTGCTATCTGCAGACCCAGTGGGGACAAATCGAGACCGTGCCGGCAGCCCTTGGCGGAACGCTCGTGGAACTCGGCATCAAGCAAGGTCAGAAGGTGCTGAAAGGTCAGACCATTGGCTGGATAGAGCGCAAGGTCTGAGTACAAGAAGAATAAGAAGGATTAGCGTGCCGGTTCGCTGTGACCGTTGAGCCACGCTTCGAGTGCTGCCCGTGAGTTGTCGCCCACGGGCAGTTCTGTTCCGTCGGTCAAGATGACGCGAGAGCGTGTCACCTGACGGATCTCAGCCAAGGCGACAATATAGGAGCGGTGGATACGCAGGAAACGGTCGGCAGGCAGACGTTCTTCAAGGGATTTCATCGTCAGCAGCGTCGTAATCGGCCGCGGACGATCGGAGGTGAAGAAACGCAGGTATTCGCTCATCCCCTGCACGTAGCGTATGCTGGACAGGGGGATGGCTTGCGTGGCACGATCGGCGCGCACGAAGAGCATGTCGGTGGGTGCATTGTCGGCGGCGAGGTGCGTGTTGGCTGCTGCCTGCTGAATGAGTTCATGGCGTTTCAGCAGACGCTCGGAAGATAACTGAAACTCATCGAAACTGAAAGGTTTCAGCAGGTAGTCGACCGCATCGACGCGGAACCCTTCAACGGCATACTCAGAGTAGGCGGTGGTGAAAACAACAAGCGGCGCTGTGGCAGCCTGGGTATCCAAGGCACGTGCAAAGTCCATGCCGTTGAGGTCCGGCATGTTGATGTCGCAGAAGATGGCATCAATACCTCCCCTTTGGACGTAGGCTTGCGCTTCGATGGCACTCTGGCACTGTGCTACAAGCTGAAGGAACGGTACTCTCTGGATGTACGAAACCAGCTGGCGGAGCGCCAGCGGTTCATCGTCTATGGCAAGGACACGTAGCATAATCGTCGGAATGTTTGTCGGATGGGAACGAGGTGCAAGAGAAAAGTGCAGGGCTCAGTGCAATGGAATCGTCAGGCGGACAGAGAACTGTTCGGGCGTCTCATCGATGTCCAGATGGTGGCGTTCGCCGTAGATCAGCGCCAGCCGCTGCCGGGCATTCTTTAACCCTACGCCTCCCTCGCTGTTAACAGGTTGTGGCACCTTGCTGTTGTGGCACTCGAAATGAAGTTGTCCGTCGGTAGCCTCAAAGCGGATGTCGACGAAGGACTCCTTCTGATAGCTGACGCCATGCTTGAACGCATTCTCGATGAAGGTAGCAAAGAGCAAGGGTGGCACCAGTGCATCGGGCATCGATGTAGGCACCTCCACGTCAATGCGTACGCGGTCGGTGTAGCGCAGACGCATCAGCGCTATGAAATGCTGAAGGAATGCCAGTTCACTGGTCAGAGGCACTTGAGTCTTTGTGGCCTCGTAGAGGATGTATCGCATCATTCTGGAAAGCTCAACGATAGAGGTCTTCGCCTGTTCGGGGTCGATGTCGACCAGGGCATGAATGTTGTTGAGCGTGTTCATGAAGAAATGCGGGTTAATCTGATAGCGCAGGTATTCGAGCTGCTGCTGCAGGTTCTTGCTTTCAAGGTCCTTGAGCCGGCGTGCGTCGCGCAATTGCCTGAAATAGAGCTTTACCCCAATATTCATGCCGAAGAGTAAACAGAGCATGAGCACAGCGATGACGTCGTGGCGTCCAAAGAGGAACGGCGGTCGCTGTGGCGGCTTGTGCCCGGATGGCAATGACGGGCGGAAGGAGGGCTCGCCGTCGAGGGATTCATGGTCGTCGAAAGGCGGAACTTCATCGGCAAAAGGACGGTCTCCGTCTGGACGATGAGGCTGTTCGAAGGTCGCTGGCGGCGGTGGCGGGGCCATACTCTCTTTCGGGCGCATGGAACACTGAAACAGCGTGAAGACAGCCACAGTGGCTGCAACAGAAACGGCGTAGAGCCACCGCCGTCCACGCAGCAGAAGAGGAGCCAACAACCTGTCGTGAACGAAAAAAAGAAGGAGAAAAGGCAGCAGGAATAACCACGTACGGGACACATCGTGCCACGAGAAGACTGTATCTTCGCCGAAAGACGTCTGAACGGCCTCTACCGCCATGGGCGCTACCAGCAGTAGCGCCCATGTGGCGATGTAGAAGGCAGTTTCTAAGTACAGGTGAATGTGTCTCATCGGTTGTTCATCCTTTCATTTTGCTGTCAGGGAAGAATACACGGTGGTGGTGCCAGAGGCAGAACTGCCGATGTAGAGGCCGTGCCAGGCGAGGGTGGCATCCGTAGGTTCTGTGCTGCTCGATTTGATGCTGTACTTGGAGCCAGCGACCATACCGGTGGCCGTGATAAAGGTGCAACTGCTGTTGATAGCCACAGGCAGCATGAAGGTCACGAGATTCTTGCCTGAGGCGTCAGCCAACGTATTGTATTGGTTGGCCTTGAAGCTGACCGTTCCGGGGAAACTGTAACCCTGCTTGGCATTAGAGATGGTGCCGCTGGTGCTGCTCTGCTTGCCTCCTGCGCCGATAGCAATGCCTGTACCGGTAATCTGAATATAGTTGTTATTGTCGCAGTCGAAGGCTTCGTCGGGATCGCCCTTTGTCATGTATGCCAGTACGTTGCCGTTACCGATAGTGATAGCGCCTGTGGTGCCGGCATTGCTATCGATGACATCGTTGCCCGTGCTGTAAGCCACGGTCGTGCCGCCGTCGAAAACGATTTTGCCAGCCGAGTTGATACAGTCGTCGTAGCATTTCAGATAGTGCCGTCCGCCGGCGATGGTGACACTGGTCTTCGATTCCAGGCCTTCTGCCCCGCTGACATTGGTGTTGATTTCGGTGATGCCGCCATAGATTGTGGCTGCGCAGATGGCTTTCACCGCCTTGTTGGACGAGTTGCTGTTGTAGCTGCTGCTGGTAGTGATGGTAAGGGTGGGTCCGCTGCCGTCACTGAGGCCCTGGGTGTAGCTACCCTGAATATTGCTCCAGGAAGTACCGCCCCCTGGCTGGCCACCGCCCCCTGGCTGGCCGCCGCCACCAGGCTGGCCGCCGCCACCAGGCCAGCCGCCACCGCCGGGAGCACGCCAGCCGCCACCACCGCCGGTGCTGCCGCTTTGTGTGCCGTCGCCGACACGGATACCCTTGCCGCCGGCAGAAGTCATGTTGATGGTGATGTCGCCTGCGTTGAGGGCAACATTAAGTCCCTTGATGCCCTTGGCACCCTTATAATCGCTATTCACCGTAACGATGGCACTGCTATTATTGATGGTCACATTTCCACCGTTCGTCTCTACGTCGTATGCCTTGATACCGCGTCCGGCATAGCCCTTCACCGTGATGCCGATGGTGCTGCCGTTAATGACCACTTTGCCGCCACTGAGAGCTGCTACGTAGGAGGGATCTGTAGAGTCACTGGTGTCCACGTTGCCACTGGCAGCGAGCGTCAGCGTGCCATCGTTGACAACCAGGGTGCTATCGGCTTTGATGCACTTCGTGCCTGCTGCCGTCGTAGTGACATTGAGCGTACCGCCGTCGATGTAGATATTACCGCTATCCTCGCCGTCGTGGTCGGTCAGTTCCCCTGTGTTCTCTGTGCCGTCGAGGTCACACTGGATGCCGTCGTCGCCGACTCCCGTAATGGTCAGCGTACCACTCTCCATCAGGAAATACTCGTCACACGAGATGCCGTCCTTCACAGCCTTGGCAACATTGATGGTAGCTTTCCTCAGGCTCATGTATTCAGCACTCTTGATGGCATGGGCGTACTGCCCGTTCACCGTCAGCGTGCCTTGTCCCTTCAGTTCCAAATGACCTTTACAGTACAGGGCTGCTTTCTGCTCGAGCTCGCTTGAGGGACTGGCGCAGTCGGTGAGGCTGTTGGAGGTGCCACTCTTCACGCTCAACTCCACCCGCTTGCCGTCCATAATGCAGACGGCAGCGCCAGAGTAGACGGGCGTCGCATTGGTGAGTGTCAACCCGCGCAACTCAATAGTGGCTTTGTAGGAACCACTCATGTAAAACTCGCCGTCACTGCTGGTTCCGGACAGCGAATAGGTGATCTCACCGCAGGTGTCGTCGCTGACGTCAGTGCTCTGGGTGATGTTGACGTGTGCGCCCTGCACCGTGGCTGTGATGTACTGGGCGATATTACCAGCCACAAAAACTTTGGCCGACGTGCCGTCGTAGCTGACACTGACGGTGTTGTCCGCAACCTCGGTGGCATCAACATACATTCGTGTGATGTCGCTCAGAGCATATACCTTATTTAATATAGTTAAGCTGGTGGCGTCGGAGTAGGTCATAGTACCCGCCTGAGCAGCAGGTATCTGGTAGGTGACATCGCCCACTTCTACGTTCAGCGTCTGTGCCGCAGCTGCCAACGTGAGTGCGGCAACCGCAAAAAAAGCTATCAGTCGATTCATTTTACAAAAATCTTTTGGGTGGAACCATCACTCTTACGCACTACATAAACTCCTTTAGGAAGATTACCGTCGGCACGTTTCATCGCCCGACGACCATTGAGGTCAAAGACCTGTTGCCATTCTGCTTCCGAGGGCGTCTGGATGAGATCTATGAGACCGTCGCCGGTGGCCGAGAACTGCATAGAAGCCAGTTCGGAAAGATTGATCGTCTGGGTCGTGGAGCCGTTCTTTGCAACAAGTTGTCCGTCGGAAAAAGTGATTTCGAGATTTTCCACGTTCAGCGACGTTGTCGTACCTTTCGTCTGCTTGATAACCAGATAGGGAAGGTCATAGCCGTCGGCTGTGACGCTTACCGTAGCTAAGAGAAATGCTGATGCCAGCATGAAGAATCGTTTCATAGTGAAAAACTTTATTGTGTGCAACTTTAACGCTACAAAAGTAGAGAGAAATCCGCCGCACGACAAATTTTATCAACAAAAAGCAATGTTTCCTCAACAAATTTGACTACTTTTGCAAGCCCAAAGGTCGTCATACAGGAAGTATGAAACATGGAAACGTTAAAAAATAATCGTATAGAAAAATGAATAACGAATGGTTTGAATGCAAGGTCCGTTTTGAAAAGACGATGGAGAACGGCCTGCTGAAAAAGGTCACTGAGACCTACCTCGTCGATGCGCTGACCTTTACCGAGGCCGAGCGACGCTTCATCGAAGAAATGACACCCTATATCAGTGGCGAATTCACCGTCACAGACATCAAACGTGCCCGCCTGGCAGAAGTCATAGAAAGCATTGACGCCTCTGCCGACCGTTGGTTCAAGGCTAAGGTCGCCTTTATCACCCTCGATGAAAAGACGGGTGCCGAGAAACGCACGGCACAGCTTATCCTGGTGCAGGCCACGGACTTCCGCGATGCTGTGGAGAATCTGGAAAAAGGGATGAAAGGCACCCTTGGCGAGTGGGTCATCGTAAGTCTGACCGAGACTCCTATTATGGATATCTTCCACTACAAACAGGCCGAAGAAAAGCCTGAATTTGAACAATGATTGCCGAGGAGATACATCGTATCACGGATGCACTGCCAACAGGCGTGCGCCTCGTGGCGGTGTCGAAGTTCCATCCTTCAGACGCCATCCGCGAGGCCTACGCTGCCGGGCAATGTATCTTCGGCGAAAGCCATGCTCAGGAACTTCAGCACAAGCATGAGGAGTTGTCCGACTTGACTGACTTGGAGTGGCATTTCATCGGCCACCTGCAGACCAACAAGGTCAAGTACATCGCCCCCTACGTCAGCCTTATTCATGCTGTCGACTCTGAGCGGTTGCTGGCAGAGATTGACCGCCAGGGCGCTAAGGCAGGACGTACACTGCGCTGTCTCTTGCAGCTCCACGTGGCAGCCGAGGAGACGAAATTCGGATTTACTCCCGAGGAAGCCTTAGCTTTTCTGGAGGGCGGTTCGTGGCAATCCATGACTCACGTCCAGCTCGTCGGTGCCATGGCCATGGCTTCACACACCGACGACGAAGTTCGCATTCGCAGCGATTTCCACCGTGCACGGCAATTCTTCGAGCAGGCAAAGCGCGACTATTGTCCCAGTTTCTCAGAACTTTCGATGGGGATGACTGACGATTGGCACATCGCTGTCGACGAGGGTGCCACGCTAATCCGCATCGGGACGCAAATCTTCGGCGAACGGCAGTATTAAGTGAAAGGGTGCAGGGCCCTTTCACTTTTCTTTATTTCACTCTTTTTGTGCGATAAGTAAAAAAAAGAAGAGAGGAGGCTATTTTTTGCACACGGAATTTGCAAGTGTGCAAAAAACGACCTACCTTTGCACACGCAAACGTAAGTTGTGCAAAAATCAAACCTATTAAACCTCTTCAAAGCTAAGAAACTAAAGCAATGATTTGTCCAAGCTTTAACGCAAACATACAGAAAAGCATTCAGGAACATTGGGACATGGACGCCCTGACCGACTTCGGAGCACAGACCTTTCGCTACAAAGACGTAGCGCGTATCATTGAAAAATTGCATATCATCCTCGAAGCATCGGGTGTCGAGCATGGTGACAAAGTCGCCATCTGCGGTCGTAACACCTCCCGCTGGGGAATTGCTTTTCTTGCTACGCTGACCTATGGTGCCGTGGCCGTACCCATCCTTCATGAATTTCATCCCGAGCAGATTCATGATATCGTGAACCACTCCGATGCCAAGCTTCTTTTTGTTGGCGATCAGGTGTGGCCGCATTTGGATCCGGACAAGATGCCCGGCTTGGAAGGCATCTTCGGCAACTCCTCCGACGAGTACCGCTTGTTACTGGGGCGCACAGATAAAGTAAAATACGCGCGAGAGAACCTCAACCGCCTCTTTGGCGAGCGTTTCCCCATGAACTTCCGTGGCCGTGACATTCACTATTATGAGGACGACCCCGAGGAGATGGCCGTTCTGAACTATACTTCTGGCACGACCTCGCGCTCCAAAGGCGTCATGATACCTTTCCGTGCTTTGTGGAGCAACGTGGAGTTCGCCCATGAAGTCTACGACGAACATGTGCGTCCGGGCGACAACGTCGTCAGCATCCTACCCACTGCACACATGTATGGAATGGCATTTGAGTTCCTCTATGAGATGAGTCGTGGTGCTCACGTCCACTTCCTCGGGAAGACGCCCTCGCCCACAGTGCTGCTCAAAGCCTTCTCAGACCTGAAGCCGAAGGTCATCATTGCTGTGCCACTGCTCATCGAGAAAATCGTCCGCAAGGCCATCTTCCCGCAGATTCAGGCTCCTGCCATTCGCCTGGCCTTGATGACTCCCTTTCTGCGCGACCGCGTGAAGACGCGCATCCGCCGCCGTATGCAGCAAGCTTTTGGCGATAACTTTTTCGAGATAATCGTAGGCGGTGCCGCTATGAATCAGGACATCGAAATCTTCCTGCAGGGCATCGGCTTCAACTACACCGTAGGCTATGGCGCCACGGAGTGTGCACCCATTATCTGCTATGCCCCCTGGCACAAGTACAAGGCAGGTTCGTGTGGCAAGGCTGCACCTCGAATGGAAGTACGTATCGACAGCCCCAGCCCTCGCACCGTTCCTGGTGAGATTTGTGTTCGCGGAATGAACGTTATGCTGGGCTACTACAAGAATGAGGAGGCCACAGCCACCACCCTCGACAAAGAAGGATGGTACCATACGGGCGACCTCGGCGTGATGGATGACGAAGGCTTCGTCTTCATCAAAGGCCGCAGCAAAAACATGCTGCTTGGTGCCAACGGACAAAATATTTATCCTGAGGAAATCGAGGACAAACTTTCCTCGCTGCCTTACGTCACCGAGTGCGTCGTCATTCAGAAAGGCGAGAACCTCTATGGACTCGTCTACACCGACCCTGACGAACTCAAGAAGCACCACGTCACTCCCCAGCAGTTGGCTACAATCATGGAGCAAAACCGCCAGCAGTTGAACCAAATCGTTCCGGTCTACGCCCGTGTCCATGCCATTCGCCAGATGCCGGAGGAGTTCGAGAAGACCCCGAAGAAGAGTATCAAACGCTTCAAATACACGGACTATCCCGTCGACTAACAGAACAAAAGAATCTGTTTCTGAACGTCGTAAAGAGAAATGAGATGCCGAGTTCGGCATCTCATTTTTTTTCGACAGAGGCAGAGGTCACAGTAACCTCCACTTACTTTAACCCCAATCAGTCATTAGATGTGGGGTTTAAGCGCTGGAGAAACTCATCCTCCGTGACGAGCGGTATGCCGAGTTTTTCGGCTTTCTCGCGTTTCGCAGGACCCATGTTCTCGCCAGCGAGGATGAACGATGTTTTCTTCGAGATGCTGCCCACATTCTTGCCTCCGTTCTGCTCGATGAGCGCTTTGTACTCGTCGCGTGAATGGTGGACAAAAACACCGCTGATGACAATGGAGAGTCCGGCAAGGCGTTCGCTCTGAGCAGAAAGAGCTTCTTCGGAGAGCGACATCTGCAGGCCGTAGGCGCGCAGGCGTTCGATGAGAAGGGCATTGTCCGCATCGCGGAACCACCGCATGACACTCTCGGCGATGACCAGACCGATAGAGTTGACAGCCAGCAAGTCGTTCAGAGTAGCACGTGCCAGGGCATCAATGTCGTGGAAGGCGCGTGCCAACGTCTTGGCTGTTGTCTCGCCCACAAAGCGGATGCCAAGGGCAAAGAGTACACGCTCAAACGGGACCTCACGAGAGGCAGCTATGGCCGCCACTATTTTCTGTGCAGACCGTTCGCGCGTGCCCCATTGTCCGTTAATCTGGTCGGCAGTAATCTGGTAGAGGTCGGCGTAGTTGTGAATCAGTCCTCGGCTGACGTAATCATCGATTGTTTCCGGACCTATGGCGTCGATGCCCATAGCCCGACGGCTGACGAAGTGTTCGATGCGTCCCCGGATTTGCGGTGGACAGCCCGTCTCATTGGGGCAGTACCAGGCAGCTTCGTCCTCGTAACGTACCAACTCGGCGCCACACTCAGGACAACGCTGGATGAACGTGATACGTTCGCCGCGCGGAGCATCGGCAAAGTCAGGATCCACGCAGACAATCTTAGGTATTATCTCACCACCCTTTTCCACGAGCACATGGTCGCCCACGTGCAGGTCCAGTGCCGTCATGAAGTCAGCGTTGTGCAGTGTGGCGCGTCGCACGATGGTGCCCGAGAGCTGAACGGGGTCCATGTTAGCCACGGGCGTGACAGCCCCGGTGCGTCCCACCTGGAAGGTCACCTCCCGTAGGATTGTCGACTGCCGTTCAGCTTGAAACTTGTAGGCAATGGCCCAGCGAGGCGACTTGGCTGTCATGCCAAGTGTACGCTGCTGTCGCAGCGAATTCACTTTCAGAACGATACCATCGGTGGCCACAGGCAGGTTGCGCCGCTCCACGTCCCAATAGTCAATAAAATCAAATATCTCCTGCAAAGACTGCACCTTACGCATGGCATCGCTCACCTTGAAGCCCCATCGTTTTGCCTCCTGCAGGTTCTCGTAATGTCCGTCTGCAGGCAATGTGTCGCCAAGCAAGTAATAGAGATAGGCATCCAAATGGCGCTCAGCCACGACGGCAGTATTCTTTGATTTCAGCGTTCCGCTGGCCGCATTGCGCGGGTTGGCAAAGAGTGGCTCCTCGCGTGCTTCACGGTCGCGGTTGAGTGCTTCGAACGAAGCCCAAGGCATCAGCACCTCTCCTCGGATCTCAAACGAGTCGGGCCATCCAGCCCCCTGTTGCAACAGCAGAGGCACTGTGCGAATCGTGCGTACGGCCGACGTGACGTCATCGCCCTGCTCGCCGTCGCCTCGTGTAAGTGCACGCACCAGTGCACCATGCTCATAGTGTAAAGCGATGCTGAGGCCGTCGAACTTCAGCTCACAGCAGATTTCGAAGGGTTCGCCGCCCAGTGCGTCACGCACGCGCTCATAGAATTCGGTCACCTCCTGTTTGTTGTAGGTGTTGGCCAGCGAAAGCATCGGACGCTGGTGGCGAACCGTCTCGAAGTCGCCTGCCAGGTCGCTGCCGACACGCTGTGTAGGCGAGTTCGGGTCGTTCAGTTCAGGATGCCGACTCTCCAGGTCAGCCAGTTCACGCAGCAATGCGTCAAACTCCTGATCGCTGATGGAGGGCTGGTTCAGCACGTAGTAATTATGGTTATGTCGATGAAGGTCAGCGCGTAGCTGAAGAATTCTTTCTTGTTCGGACATGACAGGAATAATGTTTTGCGCTGCAAAGATAGCTATAAAAAAACAAACGACGTGCACGTCGGAGTGAAAAATGAACGTGAAGCGTTTGTCTGTTTCGAAAAAAAAACATAAATTTGCAGCCGAAATAATCTGACCTTCTTTTATGAACCTCATACATCAACAATTGTCCACGATGAAGCCAGCGCAGCAGAAGCTTGCCTGCCTGTATGCCTACGTGGGCAGCGACCTTTCCGACGACGACAAGCTGCAGCTCAGCGTGCACGGCGCCTGCCTCATGGGCGAGCTGTCTCTGCTGACAGCCGCCTTGATTAAGGAGAACATTGTCCGCCACGAACCTGAGACCCACTTCTCCCCGGCACATCAGTTGATTCGCCCGCGTGTCTACGGCGAGGTCCTGACCTTCGCGCTTTCCGAGCATCCTGAGTGGCTGGACGAGTTCGACAGCTGGCCCCTGACGCGCTATCCCGAGTTCGACACTTTGCAGCAGAGCATCCGTCGCCTCTTTGCCGGCAAGGCACCACAGCCCATGGTGCTCAGTTCCGGAATGCCACCATATCTGGTGGGTTTGGCCCACGAGCGACGTTTCGAGCCGCTCATCACGATGATCCGCGACAATGATTTCCCGGCCTTCATCACAGCCATCGTGCGCAAATGGATGAAGGAGGACTTCATCGATCCTGAGGAGATTCTGCGACGGCAGCTCAGCCTCCGCAAGCTGGACGCCACCGACCCTGACATCCGTGAGATGAAGGCCGCCGTCAACTACTACAAGTATGTCTGTCAAGGCCAGTATACGCCGCCCACCAGCGTCCGTATGACCTACTCCGACCTACTCATGAAAGGCGTGCATGCCATGGCACAGGGTAAGAGCGAACTGGCGTTGAAGGTCTTCGACGAAGCCGTGGCATCGCTCGCGCGCACGCAAAAGAATAAAGAGGAAAACGTCTTCCTCACCGACGGCGTGGCCGCCTTCTACTGGGTCATTGCCAAATACACGGCCAAGCAGTCCGATGCCCGCCAGGCATTGACTGCTTTTGTACATCAGGCCAAGGAGCAAGGTATGCGCCGTGTGGGCGCCGCCGTGCTGCTGGCCGACACACTGGTCAATCCCCTTCAACGCATGGACATGGAATTACTGACGCAACTTGTCAATCCCATAGACTTCTCCGACAAGGAGTTCGTCCTGCAGCAACGCATGTCCATGCTTCTGGCAGCCAACTTCACCGGGATGGAACTCACCGAGGACATCTTCCAGCCACAGTCCGCCTTCCTGCGCCATGAGGCTTCTGCCTACATCACCCTGGCCAAGTTCGAACGCAAACAACTCACCAACGCCTTCGGCGCCAAACCGGTATCGGCCTTTGCCAAGTCCAAGGAACCGTGGGAACAGATCCTCGACCGCCTCATCGCTGGCGAGAGTCAGCGCAACGAGCAGAGCGACGACGTCGAACACCGCGTGATGTACCTGATTATGAGCGACGGCGAGAGCGTAGAGTTGCGCGAACAGAACCGCCTGAAGGACGGGCGCTGGGGAAGTGGCAAGCAGTTGCCATGGAACCGCTTCATCACCGGTATCGAGCCCTTCATGGACCGCACGGATCAGGCCGTCGTGGCCGACTTGCGCTTCCACCAGGCCAACCGTCTCACCGTGGGGCTCATCCTGCCGCACCTCGTCGGGACGGACCGTGTCTTCACGGGCGAGCAGACCCCTTATCGTCGCGTCACCATCGAGCAGCAGAAGCCCTACGTCATCGTAGAGCGCACCGACAGCGGTTTCCAGCTGCAGAGCAATGTCCTCTTCCAGGATCTGCTCTCGCAGATGAACGTCTACCACCGCGACGATGCCATGCACTATACCTATTTCCCCATGTCCACGCGCGAGCGAGAAGTACTGCAGCAGTTGCTCTCCGTGAGCACCTTCCCCCCCGAGGCCGAGGACAAGCTGCGCCAGCTGCTTCCCCTCATCGCCTCTGTCACTGAGATACACTCCGATCTCATACCGGCAGAACAGGAGATGGAGACCCTGGAGGCGCAGACCACCATCATCATCCGCCTCACGCCCGACCCCTCGGCGCAAACCATGTTCGACACCGACCTGCTGGTGCGCCCCCTCCTCGGTGGCCGCATTTCACTGAAGCCCGCCCAGGGCGACCGCGTCATCATCGACCAAAACGAGCGGTCGACGCGTGTCCGTGTGGAGCGCGACTTCGAAGGCGAGCAGCACAATCTGTCCGTACTGCTGGATTTCTGCCAGATGCACGACATCCTCCTCACCGAAAATCTCGGAGCCCACCTCTCTACGCCCCAAGTGCTCGACCTGTTGGCCTTCGTCAACAGCCACCCCGACATCTCCACCGTGGAATGGCCCGAAGGCGAACGCCTGCGTATGCGCCGAGCCGCTCCCGGCGAGTGGAACCTCAGCCTCACGCCCCGTGGCCGCTGGTTCGAGGTCGAAGGCGAAGTACATCTCAACGACAATTCCGTGCTCACAGCCCAGCAACTGTTGCAAGCTCTGGGCAGCAGCCATGGAGGCTACGTTCAGCTGCAGACGGGCGACTACCTCTGGCTCAGCGAACAGTTGCGCAAGCAGCTCGATGCTTTCGAGAGCCTCACCACCATGCAGGGCGGCCGTCCTGCCGTGTCGACGCTACAGACGGGCCTGCTCGCACAGATCGTCAACGGCGAGATCACCATTGGCCACGATACGCAGTTCAACGACTTCCAGCAGCGCATTGAGCGGGCAGACAGCCTCGACCCGCAGGTGCCCACAACGCTACAGGCCACGCTGCGTCCCTACCAGATGGACGGTTTCCGCTGGCTGATGCGTCTCTCTGAATGGGGCGCCGGAGCCTGCCTGGCCGACGACATGGGCCTCGGTAAGACGGTGCAGACCATCGCCTTCTTGCTGGCCAAGGCCAGCCGTGGAGCCTCCCTCGTCGTGGCACCCACCAGCGTGCTGCCCAACTGGCGCAGCGAACTCGCACGCTTCGCCCCTACCCTGCGTGTGCATGCCCTCAGCGAATACTTCGACCGCGAAGCCGTCCTCGCACAGGTCGGGGCCGACGACATCGTTGTCGTCACCTACGGGCTCATGGTGCCCATGCAGGAAGCCCTGGCCCGCAAACAGTGGAACATTGTCTGTCTGGACGAAGCCCACAACATCAAGAACCGCGGCACCAAGACCAGCCAGGCCTGTATGCAGCTCAATGCCCTCGACCGCCTCATCCTCACCGGAACGCCCGTGCAGAACCATTTGGGCGAGCTCTGGAACCTTTTCCAGTTCATCAACCCCGGCCTACTCGGCACCTACGAGCAGTTCAGCCAGAAATACATCATCCCCATAGAGAACCTCGACGACACCGAGCGACAGGAGCAACTGCAGTCCGTCATAGCACCCTTCATGCTGCGTCGCACCAAGCAGGCCGTGGTGAAGGAATTGCCCGAGAAGACCGAGATCACCCTCCAGGTGGAACTCAGCGACGACGAGATGGCCTTCTACGAGGTCATCCGCAAGGAAGCCGAACAGAAGTTCCAGGAAGAGGGCGAGCAACTGTCCATCAACGCCCTGGCCGAGCTGACGCGTCTGCGCCGTGCCGCCTGCTCACCCGAGCTCATCGACACCACATGGTTCGCCGGTGCCAGCAAGGTCGACGCCTTTCTCGAACTGGTGCAGAACATCGTTGGCGGTGGCCACAGCGTCCTCGTATTCAGCCAGTTCACGTCCTTCCTTGGGCTCATCCAGCGCGCCCTCAAGGAGGCACGCCTCTCCTTCCTCTATCTCGATGGCAGCATCCCCTTGAAGCAGCGCGAACAGCTCGTCAGCGACTTCCAGCGCGGCAAGAGTCCCATCTTTCTCATCAGCCTCAAGGCCGGCGGCGTAGGCCTGAACCTCACGGCAGCCAACTACGTCATCCATCTCGACCCATGGTGGAATCCTGCCATCGAGCAGCAGGCCACAGACCGCGCCTACCGCATCGGGCAGACGCAGGCTGTCACCGTCTACCACCTCATCTCACACCACACCATTGAAGAGAAGATCCTGCGCCTGCACGAGAGCAAGCGAGCCCTCTCGGACAGCATCCTCGAAGGTTCCGACAAGAACTACAAGCTCACCGCCAAGGAGATGCTTGAAATGATCTCTAACCAATGGTAAATGAAAAGTGAAAGCTTTCACTTTTCACTCTTATTCCTCATTCCTATGCGCATCGATATCATCACCGTCATTCCCCAGCTCATTGAAGGTTTTCTTCAGGAAAGCATCCTCGGCCGTGCCCAGAAAAAAGGGCTCGCCGAGATTCATCTGCACAACCTACGCGACTACGCCGTGCGTCGCGACCGCCGCATCGACGACTACCCCTTCGGGGGCTTCGCCGGTATGGTCATGCAGTGCGAACCCATCGACCGCTGCATCACCGCCCTGCAGGCCGAGCGCACCTATGACGAAGTCATCTTCACCACGCCCGACGGCGAACAGTTCTCCCAGCCCATGGCCAACGAACTCTCGCTGTGCCAGAACCTCATTATCCTCTGCGGGCACTACAAGGGCATCGACTACCGCATCCGCGAACACCTCATCACGAAGGAAGTCTCCATCGGCGACTACGTTCTTACGGGTGGCGAGCTGGCAGCCGCCGTCATGGCCGACGCCATCGTGCGCATCATCCCCGGCGTCATCGGCGATGAGCAGAGTGCTCTCTCCGACTCATTCCAGGACAACCTCCTCGCCGCGCCTGTCTACACCCGCCCCGCCGAGTACCGAGGATGGCGCGTCCCCGACGTCCTCCTTTCCGGCCACGAGGCACGCATCAAGGAGTGGGAAATGCAGCAGAGCCTGGAGCGCACACAGCGCCTCAGGCCCGACCTGCTGGCATCGCCATCTCATAAGTAAATGCTTAACCTTCATGTTCATGCCGTCACTGTGCCCAAGCCGTCATGGTGTGGCTAACCTGATTTTTTTTCAACTTTTCCATCGACAATAGCGAAACAATTCTTATATTTGCCGCCGAAATACTACAAAATCATTCAATATTCACCTTTAACACCATCAATAGCCTATGACCTGACGACGAGAAATGGAGAGGACTGCCGCACACGGATAGTGTAGCGCTCCCAAGGGACTCTTTCCCACACTATTCTCTAATTCTTAATCATTAACGAGGCATCCGCCTCATCATGTTAAACTCAAACGGAGAAGTGCGATGAAGTCCCCTTCGCAGTCTTATCGATAACTTGAGCTTTCTGCTCTTGTTCTCTCAGCTTCGAATACCGGCAAAATATTCAATGCGAGGGCAAGCAGTTCAGAAAGTTCACGTCCGCAGCGGGCGTGAACTGTTCTTGCTTGTTTGCATTGTATGGTCACTTGCCGGTAACCAAGAAGCTGAGAATAAGCACCGAATGGTTTCACGCCTTTTCTATTCTACCAACTACCTATGAAACATTTTTATCTGAAAAATCTGCTCGTGAGCCTCCTGCTCACAATTAATGCCATGGCCTATGCCTACGACTGCGAGATTAATGGCATCTACTATTACCTCAACACGAGCTTGAAAACTGCCACAGTAACTAGGCAATCTTACAGCGTCTATTATTTTGGTGATGTGATCATTCCTGAATCATTCACATATTCTGGTATTACTTACCGCGTCACAAGCATAAATCACGGTACTTTCGAAAATTGCACAGGTCTGACCAGCATTACCATCCCGGGCAGCGTCACAAGCATAGAGAGCGGTGCGTTCTTGGGCTGCACCAGACTGACCAGCATTACCATCCCGGGTAGCGTCACAAGCATAGGTAGTTTTGCGTTCGAAGGCTGCACTGGACTGACTAGCATCACTATCCCCAGCAGCGTCACCAGAATTGAGGCAGAGACGTTCATGGATTGCTCCAACCTGACCAGCATCACCATCCCCAGCAGCGTCACCAGGATCGGGGGCCGTGCGTTCGAAGGCTGCACCGGCCTGACCAATATCACAATCCCCAGCAGCATCACCAACATAGGCGGAAACCCGTTCTCCAACTGCAGCGGCCTGACCAGCATCAGTGTTGATAAAGATAATCCCACATACGACTCACGAAATGGATGCAACGCAATTATTGAAACTAAATCAAACACGCTTATCGCGGGGTGCCAAAATACTTCCATCCCGAACAACGTCACCTGCATCGAGGATGGAGCGTTCCACGGCTGCACCGGTCTGACCAGCATCACCATCCCCAGCAGCGTTACCTACATTGGGGACGGTGCGTTTAAGGATTGCACCTGTCTGACCAACATCACCATCCCGAACAGTGTCACCTACATCCATAATGAAACGTTTTATGGTTGCACTGGTTTAACCAGCATCACCATTCCCAGCAGTGTCACCACTATCGGGAAAGATGCGTTCTGGGGTTGTACCGGCCTGGCCAGCATCACCATCCCCAGCAGCGTCACCTATATCTACAACTATGCGTTCAAGGATTGCTCCAGCCTAACCAGCATCAGTGTTGATAAAGATAATCCCACATACGACTCACGAAATGGATGCAACGCAATTATTGAAACTAAATCAAACAAACTCATCAGGGGGTGCCAAAATACTTCCATCCCAAACAGTGTCACCAGCATAGGGTGGTATGCGTTCCGTGGTTGCACTGGCCTGACCAGCATCACTATCCCCAGCGGCGTCACCACCATAGGGGACGATGCGTTCGAAGGCTGCACCGGCCTGACCAGCATCACCATCCCCAGCAGCGTCACCACCATAGGGGACGATGCGTTCGCTAACTGCACCGGCCTGACCAGCATCACTATCCCCAACGGCGTCACCACCATCAGAAGCGGAGCGTTCGAAGGCTGCACCGGCCTGACCAATATCACAATCCCCAGCAGCATCACCAACATAGGCGGAAACCCGTTCTCCAACTGCAGCGGCCTGACCAGCATCAGTGTTGATAAGGCAAATCCCACATATGACTCACGAAATGGATGCAACGCAATTATTGAAACTGAATCAAACACACTTATCGTGGGGTGCCAAAATACTTCCATCCCGAACAACGTCACCACCATCAGAAGCGGAGCGTTCGAAGGCTGCACCGGCCTGACCAATATCACAATCCCCAGCAGCATCACCAACATAGGCGGAAACCCGTTCTCCAACTGCAGCGGCCTGACCAGCATCAGTGTTGATAAAGATAATCCCACATACGACTCACGAAATGGATGCAACGCAATTATTGAAACTAAATCAAACACGCTTATCGCGGGGTGCCAAAATACTTCCATCCCGAACAACGTCACCAGCATTGGGGACTATGCGTTCTTGGGCTGCACCGATCTGACCAGCATCACCATCCCGAGCAGCGTGACCAGCGTCGGGAACTATGCGTTCTTGGGCTGCACCGATCTGACCAGCATCACCATCCCGAGCAGCGTGACCAGCGTCGGGAACTATGCGTTCGAAGGTTGTGCCAGTCTGACCAGCATCACAATCCCGAGCAGCGTGACCAGCGTCGGGCACTATGCGTTCGAAGGTTGTGCCAGTCTGACCAGCATCACAATCCCCAGCAGCGT
>CAMVFC010000044.1 GCA_947166655.1 uncultured Prevotellaceae bacterium | reverse complement strand
CAGCCCGCCGTCTGGCAGCTTGCCGTGGGGCGCTGAGGCGAATGTACTTTCACACAAATTTGCTGCTCTCTTACATCAATTTGCTTGTCTTTTACACTAATTGTGATAAATATAGTTCACTAATTGTGATAAATATAGTTCACTAATTGTGATAAATATAGTTCACAAATTGTGATAAATATGATTCACTAATTGTGATAACACGGAATCTGTGTAATAGCGAACTGGAATCATCACGTAAAGGACAGAGTAAATCTGCGGAATCTGTGGAATCTGTGGTTCTTTGAACAGCCGAAACTTGAATCCATGATTGATGAATCATTTTCCTCTCAATTCGTGAGTCTTATTTCTCCTAATGAGCCAGCTTGAAGGGTAGCAGCGTAAATCTCTTAAGAAAACAGCGTAAATCTCTTGGGAAAAAAGCGAAAATCTCTTAAGAAAACAGCGTAAAACTCTTAAGGAAAAGGTGTAAAACTCTTAAGGGAAAAACGAAAAACTCTTAAGAAAAAAATGTCTGTTCGTAAAAGTTCCCGGATCAAGGTGCCCACAGTGCCGTTTGACAGCCGCTGCGGTGTCGGACGGCTCTCCCCCGATGTTTTCCGGCGCATGTCCGGGCAAAACGGCGGATTTCTGCAGAATGAGTTGGCGGAGTGGAAATAAATCTGTACCTTTGCCCACACTCAAGGACGAGATAGATGAACAGCGACTTCGATTTTCCCGTCATAGGCTTCGATGCCAAGCGCGCCGCTCAGAACCGCACGGGTCTGGGTAACTATAGTCGTTTCGTGGTCCGAGGTCTGAGCCGCAGCGGCCAGGTCGGACGGTTGTTGCTGTACTTGCCCAACCCTCGGCGGACGGACGCCCTGGACGGCGTAGAGCATGAGCCGGGCGTGGCACTGCGCTTCCCCGGCACGGGGCTGTGGCGCCGGCTGAAAGCGCTGTGGCGCGTGTGGGGCATGACGAAGGAACTGCCGCGCGACGGCGTGCGCCTGTTCCACGGTCTGACGGGCGAGCTGCCGCTGAACATACGGCGTGCGAGCGGGGTGCGCAGCGTGGTTACCATCCACGACCTCATCTTCCTGCGCTATCCCCAGTACTATCAGCCCGTCGACCGCTGGATCTACGCCTATAAGTTCCGCTGCGCGTGCCGGAATGCCGACCGCGTCATCGCCGTGAGCGAATGCACGAAGCGGGACATCGTCCGCTTCTTCGGAACACCGGAGGAGAAGATCGACGTCGTCTACCAAGGCTGCGACGAGCGTTTCCGCCAGCGCGTGTCCGACGAGAAGAAGCGTGAAGTCCGCGCGCGCTATGCCTTGCCCCCGCGCTACATCCTGTACGTGGGCAGCATCGAGGAGCGCAAGAACCTGATACAGGTGGCGCGTGCCCTGCCGCTGTTGCAGGACCGCGAGGTGCATGTCGTCGCCGTGGGACGGCGCACGGCTGAGGCCGAACGCATCGACGCCTTCGTGGCATCGGCCGGCCTAGCGAGTCGTTTCCGCATGGTCAGCGGCGTGCCGCTGGCCGACCTGCCGGCCCTCTACCAGATGGCCGAGGTCTTCGTCTATCCTTCCCGCTTCGAGGGCTTCGGCATTCCCCTGCTGGAAGCGTTATGCTCCGGCGTGCCTGCCATCGGCGCTACAGGCTCGTGTCTGGAAGAGGCCGGTGGACCCTCGTCGCTTTACGTCTCTCCCGACGATGCGCAGGCGATGGCTACGGCCCTCGACCGCGTGCTCGCCGACAAGGAACTGCGCGAGCAGATGGTGCGCGACGGCTACGCGTGGGCTGACCGCTTCCGCGTCGAGACGCTCACACAGCGGCTGCTGGAGACGTATGGGAAGCTGAAAGATTGAGGAATTGGAAAATTGAAAGATTGAAAAGTTGAAAAGTTGAAAAATTGAGAAGTTGAAAGATTGAAAAGTTGAAAAGCTGAAGGATTGAAAAGCTGGAAGACTGAAAAATCGAGAAGTTGAGAAATAGAATAACAGAAAAGTCTACAGACTGAAAAGCTACAATATTCATGAAGATACCATTTTCTCCCCCCGATGTCACCGAGCAGGAAGCTCGCATGGTGCACGATGCGCTCTTGTCGGGTTGGATTACTACAGGTCCGCGTACCAAAGAGTTTGAACGTCAGATTGCAGCTTACTGCGGCACCGACGTGGCCGTCTGCTTCAATTCGGCCACGGCCAGCATGGAGTCGCTGCTGCGTCTGCTGGAGGTGGGTCCTGGCGACGAGGTCATCACCTCGCCCTATACCTATACGGCCACGGCCAGTGTCGTCTGCCATGTGGGGGCCACGCTGGTGCTGGTCGACGTGAAGCCCGGCACCATCGAGCTGGATGCCGAGCGTCTGGCCGATGCCATCACCGAACGTACCAAGGTGGTCATCCCCGTGGACGTGGGCGGAATGGTCTGCGACTACGATGCCGTGTTCCGTGCCGTGGAGAGCAAACGCCACCTGTTCCGCCCGAAGAACGACCTGCAACGCGCCTACGGTCGTGTGGTGGTGATGGCCGATTCGGCCCACTCTTTCGGCTCGATGCGCGACGGCAGGCGCACAGGTTCCATCGCCGACTTCTCGGCCTTCTCTTTCCATGCCGTGAAGAACCTGACGACGGCCGAGGGCGGTGCGCTGACGTGGCGCACGCACGAGGGCGTGGACAACGCCGAGGTCTATCATCGCTTCCAGCTGCTCTCGCTGCACGGGCAGAGCAAGGACGCCTTCGCCAAGACGCAGCTCGGCGCCTGGGAGTACGATATCGTGGGGCCGTGGTACAAGTGTAACATGACCGACCTGACGGCCGCCGTGGGCCTGGTGCAGTTGGAGCGTTATCCGGCCATGCTGCAGCGCCGCCGCGAAATCATAGAACGCTACAACGAGGCGTTCCGAAACCTGGACATCGAAGTGCTGCCGCACTTCCGCGAAAACCATATCTCCAACGGCCATCTCTACATGACGCGCCTGAAGGGGCGCAGCGAGGAGCAGCGCAATGCCGCCATCGTCAAGATGGCCGAGCGCGACATCGCCTGCAACGTACACTTCAAGCCGCTGCCCATGATGACGGCCTACCGGGCCCTGGGCTTCGACATCAAGGACTATCCCGAGGCTTTCGAGATGTACCACAACGAGCTTACGCTGCCCCTGTTCTCGCGCATGACCGACGAGCAGGTGGAGTACGTCATCGAGAACTACGTGGATGTCTTGTCGTAGGTGTCGTACGTGTCCTCGGCGATGCGGATGGTTCCGCGTATGACGGTCAGGTCTTCGCGCGTGAAACGATAGCTGTCCGACGCCAGTGAGTTCTCTTCGCGGAAGCGGTTGCTGCGGATATCCATGATGCCGCAGAAGAGTTCATACAGCAAGTCGTTGGTCCAATAGCTTTGCTGATTCTTTCGTAAGGCCGCCGTCCTTTCGGGATGGCGGCTGATGTATTCTTCAGACAGCCAGCACATGAGCGGGATATGCGTGTCGAGGAAGCCTCCGAAGTTAGGCATCCGTCGGCGGTCGGGCACGTCGGCATGGTCGCTGCAGTACAGCATGACCGACAGGTTCAGCCGCTCGTGTGCGTAGTCGAAGATACGGTGCAGCACGCTGTCGGTGTAGTGCAGCGTGTTCTTGTAGTTGACGACGCGGTCGTGGTTGCCGGGGCTTCCCCACTGCCGGCAATGGGCGGGGAAGCGGTTCTCGTAGTTGAAGTGACTGCCTATCAAGTGCAGGACGACGAGGTTCTTTTGCGCCGGATCCACCTCGTCCAGGAAGTCGAGGAGCGACTCGTCGTACTGTTCCTGGTTCAGGCGCTGCAGCGTCCATCGTGCCACGTCGGCCGTCTCGGCCACCAGCGTGATGGGCGTGTCGGCTGCGCCGAGGGTTCCCTGATTGCTGTACCAGTGTACGCGATAGCCCAGGCTGTGGGCCACGTCGACGATGGAGCAGGACGAATAGAAGGCTCCGCCGTCGTACTGGTTGTATTCTGTCAGCGCGCGTTCCAGCGTGGGCACGGTCTGTATGTCGCAGCTGTAGGCGTGGGGGAAGAGCAGGCAGTGGCGTTCGTCACGTTTCAGCTCGCTCATCCACGGCGTCGTCTCCACGTCGACGGGCGTGAAGGCACTCATGTAGTCTCGCGACGCCGATTCTCCGATGACGAGTACGACGGTGTGTGCGTGCGTCTCTGCCGTCGAGGGGTGCAGAGGTGTGACGTCCAGCGTCGCAAGTCGCTGTTGCTGCTGCAAGGTGTAGTCACGGTTGTTGGCCACGTAGGTGCGGACCTCCTGGAAGAGTTCTGCTATGCCGGTGCGTATGAACAGCCCGTGGCGCGTCTTCCACAGGTAGACGGTCTCGAAGAGTGTCAAGGCCGTCACGAGTGCCAGTCGCCACACTTCCGTCGCTCCCCGCCCGACAGGCCACAGTATGGGGATGCCGATGCAGGCTGCGGCCGCCAGCGTCAGCATCGCCGCCACCGCCAGCACACGCCATAAGGGATAGGAGTGGAAAAATTCTATGACCTCGTTGTAGTCCGTCTCCTGCACGATTTTCATGCCGTTGTCATCGATGACGGCGTGGTATGTGGCGTAGTACACCCATTCGGCCATCGGCACAAATGCCAGGGCGAACATCAGGATGCCCCAGAGTGCGCCCCATGCGGGCAGCAGCACCATGGCGCCTGTCAGCCACCCGACGAGGTAGATGCCGAAGGCGATGTCGATTTGGTGGTCGTAGTCTGGCGCCGCTTTCCGGTGGGTCAGGTGGTAGGTGAGGGGATAGGTGACCATCCACAGGGCGGCGACGGCAAGCACGAGCAGCAGTGCAGGCTGCAGGGGCGACGTCTGTGTGAGTACCAAGGGTGCGACGGCGCACGCCGATGCCGCCAGGTAGCGCAGCAGCTGCTGCAGGCGCGCGTTGGGAGCCAGGCCGTGGTT
Organism: uncultured Prevotellaceae bacterium; assembly: GCA_947166655.1. Classification (GTDB taxonomy): domain Bacteria; phylum Bacteroidota; class Bacteroidia; order Bacteroidales; family Bacteroidaceae; genus Physcousia. Next base: position 19,394 of record CAMVFC010000044.1, on the reverse strand, counting down.
GCACGCGAGGTAGAGGGCATCTCCGCCGAGCCACAGCAGCAGGAACAGCAGGAGATTAGCGATCCAGTTCATATAGCGTCTGTAGTTTGTGGTAGAAGTGTGGGTAGCTTAGCTCGTTCTCGAAGTCCTCCCTGGCCTGCCGCCCCAGCTGTCGGCGCAGGTCGGCACTGTCGATGAGCGTGGTCATGGCCTCTGCCAGCAGGGCGCTGTCGCCGGGCGGCACCAGGAGTCCGTTCTTGCGGTGGTGGATGTATTCCTTCTGTCCGCCGTTGTCGGTGGCGATGACGGGCCGTCCCTGCGACATATACTCCTGCGGCGAGAGCGGACAGCCCTCGGGCACGGTGGAAGCCAGGATGCCGAAGTCGGCCGCCGCCACGTAGGGATGGATGGGATGGCGGAAGCCCAGCAGCAGCACTTTGTCCTGCAATCCTTTCTCTTCGATGAGGGCGTGCAGGTGGCCCGTATAGTCGTCTTCCCCTTCTCCGACGAGCAGGAGGCGGAAATTCTTGTTGCGGATGGTCGCGGCCGCCTGGACGAGCACGTCGAGGCCCTTCTCGGGATGCAGGCGTCCGTGGTACATGGCCAGCACGGCGCTTGGCGGAAGTGAGAGTTCGCCTCGCAGGTCCACTGGCTCTACCTTCTCGGGCACGGTGACGCTGGTATGGACGACGCACACCTTGCGCTCATCCAGCGCCGGATGTGTGGAGAAGAAGACGCGCCGCGACAGCTCGGAGTCGAAGCAGATGGCATGCAGCTGGCGGTAGAGCCAGCGGTAGAGGCGTGTGTTCTTGCCCGGGCGTGACAGGTGGCGGCACATGACGAGGCGCACCTGTGCGCTCTTGCGCAGCATCTTCAGCGCCACGGCTGCCGTGAAGGCGTCCTTGAAGTTATGTGCGTGCAGGTAGCAGGGCTTTATCGCGTTGGCCGCGAGGGCCATGCGGCAGGCGCTCCACAGGTCGGCTACGCCGTTCAGGGGCATCGTCTTCACGGGGATGTCGCCCATGGCAAACTCGTCGATGATGCTTTCGACGTTCCTGCAGATGACTTCGACGTGCATGCCGTCTGCCATCTGTTGCCGGCAGAGGTCATAGACGTACTGCTCGCCGCCTCCCCAGACTTTGTTGGAGACGATGTGGCATACATTCTGGTACTTCATAGTTTTTCCTCAGTTATATTGTTGCGTAACCGTAGTTCCATAATCTTTGATACGACGATCTGCTGGTAGATGGCGTACTGCAGTGCCTGCAGCAGGCCCCGTCTGCCGTTGCAGAATCCGCCCTGGAGGACGTAGTTGCGGAAGAACCGCCACGCGGGTCTCCACAGCAGCGCTCCGATGCCATAGCCTCGGTCGGCCTTCTTGTTGACCTCGTCGTCGGTGTATTCGTTCATCTTGCGCACCCATTGCTGCATGGTCTCGTCGGCCAGATGAATGAACTTATACCGTGCCGGGGCCCGCTCCACACGTCCCTGCACCTCGGGGAAGGTGTGCACGTAGGGCGGCCATACCGTGCCTTCGCGGCGGAAGAACCGCAGCTGATAGTCGTGTGCCCAGTCGCGGCTGTATCGGCCGAAGAGCTTGTTGTGGCGTGCGATGTAGAGTCCTGCCGGGCAGTCGGGCGTGCTCGTGCGCTTGTAAAGGTAGTCTCGCAGCTCGCGCGTCACCAGCTCGTCGGCATCGACCACGAGCACCCACGGTGAGGTGGCGCTCTGTATGGCGAAGGTTCGTGCGGGCTCCGCGCTCTTGTGGTTGGCCTTGGGGAAGGTGACAATCCGGCATCCGTAACGCTGTGCGATGTCGCGTGTGTCGTCGGTGCTCTCCATGTCGCACACCACGACCTCGTCGAATCCCTCTACGCTCTTGAGCACCGCTTCCAGGTGCTGTGCGGCGTTGTAGGTGTTGATGACGATTGATATCTTGTTCTGTCGGTCCATCTCTGCTAATATAATAAGGTGTAAGGTGAGGGCCAGTGCGCTTAGAGGTGCCCGTCTTCCCTCAGCCGGCGGTCATACTCTTGCCGTGTACGCTTCCAGCGGTTGTGCGTCCACAGCCAGAGGTGCGGCTGTCGGTGTATGCTCTGTTCCAGTCGTTGGAAATAGTCTTCGGTGATGCTGAGCGTGGGCGCCTCCTTGGGGCGGTCGGTCATCAGCTGGAATTCAGCCTCGTAGTACCCCCGCTTCGGGCGTCGTATGTCGATGTACACGCAGGCCATGTCCAGCCGTCGTGCCAGACGTTCGGCGCCTGTCAGCACGGGCGTCTGCGGGTGGTTGAGGAAGGTGAGCCATCCGCCGATGTTGTTCCAGAAGGGCACCTGGTCGGCGATGAATCCCATCACCACGGGGCGTCCGGCCTTCTGGTTCTTGGTGAGATAGCGCAGGACGTCCATCATGGCGACGTTGTCCGGCCCCATGCGGTGGCGTGCGTAGAGGAGCAGTCGGTCCATGACGGGGTTCTCCAGCACGTGGTACACCTGCGATCCGGCGTAGTTTGTGCTGTTGAGCCACAGCGGAATGCTGGAGATCCACTCCCAGTTGCAGTAGTGTCCCAGGTAGAGTGCCACGCCCTGTCCGCGGCGGATGCACTGGTCTACGATGTCGGCGCCCTTGAAGACCATGCGCCGTCGCATCTGCTTCTTGCTGATGGAGAAGAGCTTGATGGTCTCCACGATGTAGTCGCAGAACCATCGGTAGAAGGCCCGCTCGATGGCGCGCCGCTCGGCGTCGTCCTTTTTCGGGAAGCTGTCGCGCAGGTGTTCGCGTACGAGGTGCTTGCGGTAGCCTACCATGTGATAGATGAGGCCATAGAGTAGTGTGGACAGCGCGTAGAGCATCCACAGCGGCAGTAGCGACAGTGCGTAGACCGTGCCGAAGAGGATGCCGTAGACAATGTGCTGCCAGGGGGTGAAGGTATAGGTGGCTCGTGCCATAGTCGTTTCGGGTATTTGTCATTTCGCCGTGGCCGTCTGTTCGCGGACGGTCAGGCGGTCGGTGTTCATGCGGCTCATGTACTGCTGGATGATGGCCTTCAGCTGTCGTTCCATCGCCGGTTGTTCGGGTCGCTGGCCGAGCAGGTTGTGGCGCAGCAGGCTGTCCGTGAGTTCGTAGACGGCGCGCGTCTGGTGTGTGGTGCCGTCGAACTGCAGCAGCAGTCCGCCGCGGGCGTACTGGTAGATGCCGTTGTCGTAGTTGACGGCCCATGTGCTGTCGGGCGGTGTCTGCATGAGGTCGCAGCCGAAAGCCACGTAGGGCTCGTCGTAACGTAGCAGCCCGAGGAGCGTCGGCATGATGTCAATCTGCTGTGCGATGCCTTCGCGCCGGCCCGGCAGGAAGAGGGTGTGGCTGGGGTCGTAGAAGAGAATGGGCGAGCAGAAGCTGCCGATGTCGGTCTGGTAGAAGGCGTGGTCGCTGAGGTTCGTGTGGTCGGAGGTGAGCACGAAGAGGGTGTTGCGGAACCAAGGCTGTCGGCGTGCCGTCTGGAAGAAGCGGCGCAGGGCGTGGTCGGTGTAGCGGATGCACTTGTGTATGACCAGGTTCTCCTCGGGGAACGTGTCGCGATAGGCCTCGGGCACCTGGAAGGGGTGGTGGCTGCTGGCGGTGAAGACGGCCGTCATGAACGGCTCTTTCATCTCGGTCATCTTGCGGGCATAGAACTGCAGGAAGGGCTCGTCCCAGATGGCCCACATGCCGTCGAAGTCGCTGTCGCCGCCGAAGCGCGCATCGGCGTTGTACTCCGTGCGGCCGAAGTAGTGCTGAAATCCCGTCTTGCGGGCGAAGGCCTGGAAGCCCATCGAGCCGTTCTCGGCGCCGTGGAAGAAGGCTGTCTCGTAGCCCTTGCGGCCCAGTGCGTCGGCCAGCCCGCCCACCTCGTTCATTGAGGCCGGCGTGAGGAAGAACGGCTCCACGAACATCGGTATGCTACTGAGGATGCTGGGCATGCCGTCGATGCTCTTTCGTCCGTTGCAGAACGACCATCGGAAGGTGGCACTGCTGTCGCAGAGCTCGTCCACGAAGGGCGTGTAGCCGCGGTAGTGCCCGTCCTCGAGGGTCTCGTTGAGGGCGCCGATGTATTCGCGTCCGAAGCTTTCGACGATGAGCACGACGATGTTGGGCCTCGGTGCGGCCGCGTCTGGGCGTCGGGCGCCGTGCACCGGCGTGAACACACGCTGCAGCTCCTCTTCGCTCCCGAAGTAGGTCGGCGTGACGAAGGTCTTCTTGCCCCAGGTGCGCAGCAGGGAGAACGGCGTGTTCAGCACGAAGGCCGCTTCTTTCGGGCGGCTGACGTATTGGTTGGCATTGCTGATGGTGATGGGCCGCACCGCATGGCTCAGTCCTCCGCGCATCGAGGCGATGCAGAAAGGTACGTAGGCCGTGAGGCACAACACTTGCAGGAGATAGTATAAAAACCCTCTTGATTTTTGCCCGAAAGTCTTAACACTTTTGCCCGAAACTCCCAAGGGTTTTGCCGAAAACTCAGTCATATTTTTGCAAAACTCACGGGAGAAAAGTCCAAAACTGTAGGCACTTTTCATCATAAAGATAATGAGAACGGCGGCGACTGCCAAGTACCAGTGGCGCAGAAGCTCTGTGGCAAAGATGCTGAAGAGGTTGCCCTCGTTCTGGAATTCGCTGAAGACGGACGCCGTGGTGCGCCGCCCCGTATAGGGGAAATAGGCAGCGTCGGCCAGGTTGATGCACACAGCAAGACCGTTGACGACGAGGTAGACCCACCGCGCAGCGCGCTGCCATGCGGGGCGTTCCTTCCAGTGCAGGGGCAGCAGCATCAGCAGGGCATAGGGCAGGTTGGTGTAGGCGATGGCCGAGCTGTCGAAGCGCCAGGCGCCGGCGAGCAGGTCGCTCAGCGTGTTGTGGCTCCACAGACCCTCGAAGGCCGAGGCGTTCTCGGCCCAGTAGACGAGGCGACACAGCCAGTAGGCCACGTAGGCCACCAGCAGGTTCCACGCGAATGCCAGCGGTGTGCCCAGGGCCTCCGTCCAGCGCGGCAGATGATGTATGCAGTTCTTATGCTTCATTAACGGATGAACGAATTAACGTATGAACGATGAACGACTAACGTATTAACGAATCAGCAGAAGTATATCTCATTCTTCACTCTTCACTCTTTATCCCCCTCCGGGGGATTACAGGGGGCTTTCACTCTTCAGCCTGTTGGCATTCATGCGCGTCATGTACTGCTGGATGATGGCCTTGAGGGGCCGCTCCATGCGCAGTCGCTGCTGTCGGGCCTGTGGCGCTGAGGCCAGGTTGGCCTGCATCATCGGGTCGTGCGGCAGGTCGTAGAGCGCCGTGCACGTGTCGCCATCGAATTGCATCAGCCACTGCCCGTCGGTGGTCTGGTAGAGGTCGTTGATGTAGCTGATGGCAGGCGTGGGTGGCTGCTGGCTGAGCAGGTCGTTGCCGAAGGCGAAGTAGGGTCCTTCGTAGCCAACGTAGTGGAGCAGTGTCGGCAGGATATCGGTCTGCTGCGCCACGCCGTCGCGCTGTCCGCGCCAGAGCGAGTCCGTAGGGTGGAAGAAGAACAGCGGCACCTCGAAGCGCGAGAAGTCGTTGCCGGCCGAGGCCGGGTAGAGTTGGTTGGTATGGTCGCCCGTGAGGACGAACAGCGTGTGGGCGTACCACGGCTGCCGGCGGGCGTAGTCGAAGAAGCGGCGCAGCGAGTGGTCGGTGTAGCGGATGGTCTTGAAGATGGGCAGTGCCTCCTCGGGGAACGTGTCGCGGTAGGCTGGCGGAATCTGGTACGGGTGGTGCGACGTCAGTGTGAAGAGCGCGGCGCAGAATGGCTCGGGGAAGGTGCCCAGCGTGCGCCCGAAGAACTGCAGGAAGGGCTCGTCCCAGATGCCCCAATGGTGGTCCCAGTCGGCGTCGTCGCCATACTCATCGCGCCCGTAGTAGCGGTCGAAACCGCAACTGCGCACGAAGCCGTCGATGCCCAGCGAGCCGTTGTCGGCGCCGTGGAAATAGGCTGTCGTGTAACCCAGGCGTTTCATGTAGGTGCCGAGGCCTTCGACCTCGTTCATCGCCGCCTGCGAGACCATGAAGTTCTCCACCAGCATGGGGATGGACGTCAGTACCGAGGCCTGCGCGTCGATGCTGCGCAGACCGTTGGCCAGCGAGGTCCGGAAGGTCAGACCCTCGCTCATCAGCGAGTCGAGGAAGGGCATGTAGCCTTGACCCTGCAGGGCCGGGTTCATGCGCTTGGAGTAGTTGTTGCTGAAGCTCTCGAGCAGCAGCACCACGATGTTGTCGCGCCGCTGGCCCGCAGCCTCTGCCGCCGCCATCTGGCGCACGGGCGTGAAGATGCGTTGCAGCTCAGCCTCGTCGAAATAATGTATGTCCGGATAGGGGTGCTTGCCGATGGTGCGGAGGATGGAGAACGGGGTGTTCAGCACCAGTGTGGCGTGGGCCGGCTGGCGCACCAGCTGGCGTGCGATGCCGTTGTGTATGGGCCGCAGCTCCAGGTCGAAGCCGCCGCGGATGCCGAAGAAGACGGCGACGGCGCCCACGAGCAGCGCTGCCACCGTGTTGGCGTAGTAGCGGCGGCGCGGCAGCGGTTCGAAATGCGGTGTGCGGTAGGCCTTCCACAGCAGAAGGAAGAAGAGAAGGCCCAGCAAGGTCAGGTACCAATGGTGGACAAGCTCGTAGGTGACGATGGAAGTGAGGTCGTCGTTATGGAACTCGCTGAAGACAGCGGCCGTCGTGCGCCGTTTGATGAAGGGAAAATAGACGGCATCGGCCAGGTTGGCTGCCAGGCAGAGGCCGTTCACGACGGTGAACAGCAGGCGCATGGCCCAGCGCCATCCCGAGCGCTCCTTGAACGGCAGCGGCAGCACCGTGAGCAGCAGATACAGGGCATTGGCGTAGGCGATGGCGGCCAGGTCGAAGCGTACGCCGCCGGCCACGATGCTCAGGGCCTCCGACGTGTCTGGGCATGGGAACAAAGCGTAGTTCTCTGCCCAGAAGACGAGGCGGCAGACCAGGTAGCACACCACCAGCAGGAGCAGGTTGTACACCAAGGCTCCCCACGGCTGCAGCGCGGAAAAGAAGGATGGCTTGCTCATGACGGTGAGGCGGTTAGGTGGCGCTCCACGTGCTCCACGACCGTCTCCACAGGGATGCCGCGCAGGCACGGATAGTCGCCGCGGCGGCAGGGTCGGTTGCCGTAGATGGAGCAGGGACGGCAGTCGAGGCTGGTGAGCTGCACCACGTCCTCCATGCGTTGTCCCCATCCGAGGAAGCCGCCCAGGGGATGTGTGGCGCCCCAGATGCTCACCACGGGCACCGCCACCAGCGATGCCAGATGCATGTTGGCCGAATCCATGGCCAGCATGACGCGGCAGTGCGAGATGAGGGCGGCCTCCTCGGCCAGCCCCTGCAGCTGTCCGGCCATGGACTCCACGCGGGGATAGCGGGCGGCCCAGGCTTCGAGGATGCTCCTCTCCTGCGCACCGGCACCGAAAAGAAAGACGCGCACGTCGGCACGCGAGGACAAGTGGCTCACCACGCGCTCCATCAGCTCCAGCGGGTAGATCTTTCCCTCGTGGGTGGCAAAGGGCGCAAGGGCCACCCAGTTAGGCTCCGGGCGCCGGCTCACGTCGAAGTGGGGGAGCAGGGTGCTCAGGTCGGCCCCCTGCGCGGGGAAGAGGCTGCGGAATTCGACTTGGAAATCAGGGAAGCCGAGGCGGCGGAACACGTCGGCGTATTTCTCGAAGACCGTCACTTGCTGGGTCTTCTCCTTGGCACGGATAAACTGTCTGCGCGCGCGGCGGTTCTTCTTGATGCTCTTCACGTACAGACCCGCCAGCTCCATGCGTATGCGCAGCCACTTGGTGCGCAGCACGTCATGCAGGTCGGCCAGGTGACTGGGCTGGAAAGCCAGCAGACGGCGTCCCAGCAGGTTCAGACCCTTCCATCCGCGGTGCTCGTCGTTGAGCTGGGCCGTGAGGAAACCCACGTTGCCGGGCAGCAGGGCGAAGATAGGCTTGGCCCATGCGCGGCTGACAACGGTGATGCGCACGTCGGGGTGCTGCCGTGCGAAGGAATCCACGACGGGCACCGTGGCCAGCACGTCGCCCATGGCTGAAAAACGAAGGACAAGAATGTGGTTCATTTACTTCTTGCCGTAGAGTACAGGGTTAGTCGAAGGATCGTTGTACATCTTCATCTGCTTGTAGACTTTCATCCACTTGCGGCCGCTTTCGATGTCGCTCAGCAGCTGGTCGATGGCCGTGCTGAGGTCTTTCTGCTGCTCCAGCAGCACGTCGAGCTTCTTCTGGCAGGCGGCACGGTGCTCGGCACTGGCCTCGGGGCGCTCGGCCTGCTGGCGCATGTGGTAAATCTTCAGGGCCAGGATGCTCAGGCGGTCGATGGCCCAGGCAGGGCTCTCGGTGTTGATGGTGGCGCCGGGCAGCGCCTGGACATTGTGGTATTTCGTGTAGAAATAGCTGTCGATGGTCTCCACCAGGTCGGTGCGGTCTTGGTTGCTCTTATCGATGCGGCGCTTCAGCACCAGGGCCTCTGCAGGGTCTATCTCGGGGTCGCGGATGATATCCTCGAAGTGCCACTGCACGGTGTCTATCCAGCATTTCTGATAGAGGTCGGCCTCGATGGTGCCGGCGCTGTAAGGATTTTGGATAGGAGTATCGACGTTGTCCGTCACATGATAGTCGGTGATAGCCCGCTCAAAGATGGGCTGTGCGAGTTGGGTAAAGGTCATTTCCGTAGAGTTTATGAATTGTTTAGGTGCAAAGTAAAGCATTTTTTGTGGCTCTTGCAAGGAAAGTCTGTTTTTTCTGCCTTTCTGCCGATGCTTTGGACAGAAAAAAAAGGTTAAAAGGCAAATAACGTAATGTCTCTTCCGCCAAAACAAATTATATTTGCAGCCGTAAATTATCGTTTATCCATATAACAAAACTAACATAAACAGAAAATGAAGACAAGATTCTTTGCGCTCGCTGCCGTGCTTTTTGCTGCATCGACGGCGTTTTCACAACGCCCCATGGACCGTCTGGACCGTGGACTGGTGGCCGTGCCGGCCAACGTGAATGGTGCCAACGGCAGCGGCAACTTTGTCAGTTGGAAAATCTTTGGCGAGGAATACTATGACGTGACGTACAACCTCTATGCCAACGGAACGCTGCTCAAAAGCGGCCTCACCGTGTCATGCTTCAGCCACACCGGCGGCAACGCCGCCACCAAGTACCAGGTGGCAGCCGTCGTGCGAGGCGTCGAGCAGGAGAAAAGTGCCGAGGTGACCCGCTGGAACGGAGGTTACAAGGACATCATGGTGGCCAGCGTCACCGACCGTGCCGGCGCCGACGCTACGTCACTCTACGAACTGAACGACATCTCGCTCGGAGATGTCACGGGCGACGGCATCCCCGAATTTATCGTCAAGCGCAACTTCACCGGTGGCGTCAACGAGGCTACCAACAGGACGCGCTTCCACCGCTACGAGTGTTACACCCTCGAGGGCAAGCGACTTTGGAGCATCGACCTCGGACCGAACCTCATGGCCGGCCCCGATGAGCAGTGGGACCTCGTGGCCTTCGACTGGGATCAGGATGGCAAGGCAGAGTGCATCATGCGCGGTGCCGACAACATGATTATTCACACGGCCTCGGGACGCGACATACAAATCGGCAACATGTCCTACTATGCTCCCCGCGACGAATACACCCGCAACGGCGCTGAGTACCTGCTTTACCTCAACGGCGAGACAGCAGAACCCTACGGATGGGATGGCTCTTCCGACAAATTCACGCCCTTGACCTATCCGTTGCCGCGCATGGAGCAGGGTGAGGCCGTCAGCTTGCTGACGCCTACGGGGGCCGAGTATGAGAAGGCCTGGGGAAAGAACGATACCGGCCACCGCTCCACAAAGCACTATTTCGGTGCGCCCTTCCTCGATGGCAAGCACGCCAGCATCTTCCTCGGACGCGGGTGTTACACGCGACACAAGATGTGTGCCCTCGATGTCAATCCCGCTACGCACAAGTTGACGCAGCGCTGGCGATGGGATAACAACAACGGATGGAGCGACCCCTGGTTCGGTAATGGCTTCCACAACTTTGCCATCGCCGACGTCGACTGGGACGGACGCGACGAGATCGTCTTCGGTTCCATGATTATCGACGACAACGGACAGGGACTCTGCACTACGGGACTCGGACACGGCGACGCACAACACTGTGCCGACCTCGACCCCTACCGCCACGGACAGGAGCAGTTCAACTGCAACGAGGACGAGCCGGCCTGCACGTTCTGGAATGCCACCACGGGTAAAATCTACTATCGTCTGCAGTCGACATCCGACGACGGACGTGCACTCGCAGGCAACTTCTCCAACGCTTTCCCTGGCTCCATGGGGCGTACCACGCAGACGGGACTCGTCTCGCTCACGGCAGACAAGGTCATCAACGGAGGACCTTCCACCGGAGGCACCAACGATGCTCTCTACTGGAGCCACTTGAACCAGCGCATCTACTGGGACGGCGACCTCCTCGACGAGGTGATGGACAGCCCGGGAAGCAATGCCCGCGAGGGAGCCATCTACAAGCCCGATGCAGGACGAATCTTCACCACGACGGGCTGCAACACCAGCAACAGCTCCAAGAACAACCCCGGTGCCATCGCCGACATCTTTGGCGACTGGCGTGAAGAACTCGTCATGCGTGCCGAGAACAACACGCGTATCCGCATCTGGACAACGGCCATCCCCACGTCCTACCGTATCTATACGCTCTGGCACGACCATCAGTATCGCAATGCTATGGTATGGCAGTGCGTAGGTTACAACCAGCCGCCGCACAAGAGTTACTTCGTCGGAGCCCTCGAGGGCATCACCATCGCGCCCCCACCATTGACCACCAACGGACGTGTCGTCGTGACCGACGGCGCTGTAATAGGAGCTGCGCTCCAAGGACAGCACGCCCTCGTCTGCGAGACGGCCAACACGACGGTCAATGTGCAGGAAGGCGCAGCCCCCGCTGTCATGACGTTCTACGTGCCCACCTGGGTGCAAGGCACCAACAGCAGCATCCTCAATGCCACCGCCAAGGTGAACACCGAGGTCTATAGCTGCAACGTGACGGGCGCTGCCTTCACGGGCGAGACGCGTCTGGTGAAGCAGGGCGACGGCATCTTGACCTTGCCCGCAGTGAAACAGACCTATACCGGCGCCACAGACATCTGGGCCGGCACACTGAACTTCGACGGCACACTCGAAGCCTCCGACCTCTGGCTGAACCGTTTCGCCGAGCTCAACTCCGACGGAGGCTCCTTCAAGAGCATCAAGATGGACTATGCTTCCATCCTGCGTCCCGGACATGCCGACAAGCAGGGGGCCGTCACGGTGACGGACCTCACGCTGGGCTTCGGCGCCCGTCTGCAGATGGATGTCTATAGCGAGAAGGTGACGGCCGACGTCATTCATGCAGAGAACATCACCATCGAGACAAAGCTTTCGGGCAACTGGCTCAACTACGGACCGCAGTACCTGGCGCCCGTCCTGGAGATGGTGCCTCACTTTGTTGAGGGCGAGACGAAGATGACGCCCGGTGAGTACCTCCTCTTCGACGGCGTACAGAAGCTCACGGGCAAGCTCTCTGACATCACGCTCGAGGGCCTGGGCACCACCGAAAAGGCGAAGCTCGAACAGCGTGAGGACAAGATCTTCCTCATCATCGAGGAGGCACGCTCGGCTTCCGACATCGTCTGGATGCCCACAGAGTCCAACACATGGCAGTTCGGCGGCGACGCTAACTTTATCCTCACGGGCGATGCCGAAGCCACGCCGGAGAGCTTCGTCTCGGGCGACAAGGTACGCTTCACCGACGATGCCAACAAGGTGGCCGTCACTCTCAAGGGCGACATCGAGGCCGACAGCATCATCGTCGATGCATCGAAGAACTACACCTTCAGCGGTACAGGTGCCATCGTGGGCAACTCCACGCTGGTCAAGCGCGGCACGGGCACGCTGACCGTCTCCACGGACAATACTTATAAAGGTGGCACGCGCATCAGCGGCGGTACCGTCGTGGCCAACTCGCTCAGCAACGAGAACCAGGCTTACGGGCACCTCGGAAGCGTGAACCTGCAGGCCGCGAAGTTCATCATCGAGAATGGAGCGGAACTGCGCACCAGCTCGGCCGTCACCATGGGGTCGCCCATGCAGATGCTCACCGACGAAGGCGGCGTCATCACCAACACCGGTGACTTCGTCGTGAACAAGGCCATCAGCGGAACCGTACTCACCAAGAAGGGCAACGGATGGATGAAGATGAACGTGGCCAGCACGCTGCAGCGATTCATCGTCGCCGCAGGCACCGTGCAGTGCATCAATGCCAACAAGGTTGCCAATACACTGGAGTTCCAGGGCGGCACCTATACCGAGAACACGGGTTCGAGCTTCACGCTCTATGTGCCCAAAGGAAAGACGGGCACATGGAACACGGCCAACCGTTCCAACTATACCAATAAGGTGACAGGCGAGGGTACGCTCACCATCTTCTGCGAGGAAGAGAAGGGTAGTTCCTATTTCGCTACGCGCACACAGCTCGGCCTGGACTTCCGCAACTTCGAGGGTATCATCAATGCCACGGGACGCTCGGACGATTCCGGAGCACGATGGACGCTGAACACCGCTAACGGCATGCCCAAAGGCACGCTGAACATCGCCGCAGGACTCACCGTGCAGAACACGGGCAAGACCTTTGCCATCGGACGTCTCGCCGGTACGGGTAAGCTCGGAGGCTATGCTTCCTTCAGCAACAATGGCGGCAGTGGTACCAACACGTGGCAGGTCGGCGACGACACCGACTGGACGTGGAACGGCGCGGTGACAGCCAACTCCAACCTGGTCAAGGTCGGCACGGGCAAGGCAACCTTCGCCGGAAAGAGCGATCACACGGGCTCCACGCGCATCAACGCCGGCGAGCTCTGCCTGAAGAGTGGGGCTACGCTGGGTACTGGCTCGCTCACCGTGGCCAAGGGCGCTGTCCTCTCGGGCATCACCACCGCCAAGGTGCCTCTCACTAACTCCAACGTGACCGTCAATGCAGAAGGCATCCTGCGCGTCGGCGCCAGCGACGTGGCCACGGCAGGCCTCATGGACTTCGGTGGCAAGAACGTCACCCTGGCCAAGAATGCCATCCTCGACTTCGGCGTCAGCCGTGCTGCTACGGCTTCGGCCACCGGCGGTACGTCCATTCAGAACATCAACAAACTGTCTCTCAACGGGGCCGTCATCCGTTTCCACTATTCCAACACGCTCTCGTTGGCTCCCGGCGACTCCATCGTTCTTTGGAAGGATGTCACCACGGTCAGCGGCACACCTATCCTCGAGAGCCCTGAGATCAACGAATCTCTCTACTGGGACGATATCGACCTCGCACGCGGCATCCTGCGTGTGGCTGCTGCCTCTGCCGTCGCCGGCGTCCGCGCCGATGAAGTCGAGGACGAGCAGGCTTACACCCTCAGCGGTATGCCTGTCAGCAAGCCCCGTCGCGGACAGGTCTACGTGGTCCGTGGCCGTAAGGTGCTCGTGAAGTAACTGCCTCACCCTCGCGACTACTGTCGCACAATACAGCAATTGCCCCGCGAAAGTTTTCTTTCGCGGGGCAATTGCTCTTAATATATGATCTGCGGGATGATGGGTGGTAGCTTCTTTCTATCAAGGCGCAGGATAAAGCCGACATCCCCTTGATGTCAGATTCTCTTATTAAGGAAGTTGTATCTTTCTTCGATGGGAACGGGCCGATAGCTCTGCAGATAGAAGCACATGATTATTATGCTCGCATCATTCATCATTCATCATTCGTCATTCGTCACTCGTCACTCGTCACTCGTCATTCGTCATTCGTCATTCATCATTCGTCACTCGTCATTCGTCACTCCTCATTCGTCATTCGTCATTCGTCACTCGTCATTCCTCACTCTACCCGTATCTCGGCAGAGCCGAAGCAGCGGTGGCGCTGCTCGTCGTACAGTACGGCGAACTGCCCTGGCGCTACGCCCTGCAGGGGGCGTTCGGTCAGGATGTCGAGGCTGCCGTCTGCGCGGTGGGTGACCGTGGCCGGGCAGAAGTCCGGCGTATGGCGGATCTTCACCGTCATCGGCAGTGTGGCCGCCTCACCGAAGGGGTTGGCCGTCAGCCAGTGGAAGGGAGTCGTCTGGAAGTGGTCGGAGTACTGCTCGATGGTGTCCCAGCCGTGGGCCACGAAGAGGATGTTGCGCTCCAGATCCTTGCGGATGACGTACCACGGACCGCCGCTGAAGCCCAGACCCTTGCGCTGGCCGATGGTGTGGAACCACAGGCCGCGGTGCATGCCGATGACGCGTCCTGTCGCCTCTTCGATCACCTGTCCGGGCTGCTCGCCCAGGTACTCGCGGATGTAGTCGTTATAGTTAATCTTGCCTAAGAAGCAGATGCCCTGGCTGTCCTTGCGGCTGGCGGCCGGCAGGTGCTCGCGTTCGGCGATGGCGCGCACCTCGGCTTTCGGGAGATGCCCGATGGGGAAGCACGCTTTCTGCAGCTGCCAGGGCATCAGCTGGGCCAGGAAGTCGGTCTGGTCCTTCACCGGATCGGGGCTGGTGCACAGCCACGTACGCCCCTCACTGTCGCGCTCGGTGGTGGCATAGTGGCCCGTGGCGATGATGTCGTAATCCTTGCCCACGCGCTCGTCGAAGACGCCGAACTTGATGAGGCGGTTGCACATCACGTCAGGGTTCGGCGTCAGACCCACGCGCACACGCTCCATCGTGTAGCTGACCACCTTGTCCCAGTAGTCGCGGTGCAGGTCGATGACCTCCAGCGGAAGACGGTATTTCGCCGCTACGGCGCGCGCCATCTCCAGGTCTTCCTCGATGGTGCACGTGTAGTCCGTAGAGTCGCGGTCGGGACCTATCTGGATATACCACAGGTCCGGACGGATGCCTTGTTCCACCAGCAGGGCCACCGCGGCCGAACTGTCCACACCGCCCGAGAGCAGGGCGGCTACTTTCTTTCCTTGAAGCTCTTGCATCGGTTCTTTCGGTTTGGGCTGCAAAGGTAGGCATTTTTTCCTGAATCCAAGCCTCTTCGGCGCCTGAAAACGACCACCGCATGGCCTCTAATGTGTTATATTTCGTTAAATGCGAACCCTCCTCCGCGTTTTTTCTATACCTTTGTTAATCATTTACTCATCTATCACTTATAAATCTACATTTCCCATGAAGCGTCTTCTCCCCTTTCTGATGCTGCTTGCACTCTGCCTGCTGACGTCCTGCGAACAGCCTTATCTGCCAGAAAACCATCCCGACACAGAACCTGATGCCCAGCCCAACGTCGTCCTGCGCGTGCAGGGCTTCGACATCGTGCCCTTCGACGACGTCGACACGCGCGCCGACGAGAGGGTAGAGGACGTCTGTTCGCGGCTGAACTTCGTCGTATATATTGGCGAGACGAAGGTGAAGAGTATCGCCCAGAAGAGAGGCGATGCCGACTTCGGCACCGTAGCGCTGGCCCTGCCGCAGGGCGACTACACCTATGCCGTCGTCGCACACAGCTCGGAAGGCTCGGCCACGGTGACCTCGCTCGACAAAATCTCCTTCAAGAACAACCGCGTCACCGACACCTTCTCCCACTGCGGCCAACTCACAGTCGGCGAACAGAATGTCACGGAGGACATCTACCTGCGGCGCAACACTGCCATGTTCCGGCTCAACCTCTCGGAACCCCTCCCCGAGCAGGTCACGCAGCTCAAATTCTACTACACCGGCGGAAGCAGCACCCTCAGCGCACGCACCGGCTACGGCAGCGTCAAGAGCAAGCAGACCGTCGTCCTCGACGTGCAGCCCGGCCAGCAGGTGTTCGAAGTCTACACCATTCCCTGGGACGAAGAGGGCGTACTGAAGATGACCGTCACCGCCATGGACGCCGCCGAAAATGTCATTCAGGAACGCATCTTCACCGACGTCCCCGTGCGCAGAAACCGCATCACCGTCTACACCTGCGCCTTCTCTGCCAGCCCCCAGGAGAGTTCCAAAGAGGGCAACTTCCAATTCCACCTCGACGCCGAATGGGAGGGCGAGGACGAATATGTCCTGCCCGGCGCCGAATGAACTTATGTTCCATAGACAATGCACTTTTCTGCTGATGAAACATCTTTCTGAATAATTGGAACTATCGTCTTCTGGGAATACCTGTTTTGCACCGGAGTCTTTTCTGTTTGTAAATACCCAGGAAATAGAACGCAGCAATAAGATTCTTCTCACACGGGTATGATACGCGTCTCCATTCAACATCGAATTTATGATGCATCGGCGTATAGAAAGTGAGCCGTGCATCTTTTTTCAGTACGATATTGTTAAGGCCTACAATGTCTTGGTTCATTCGTAGCGTATCCCACAAAGCCACCATCACAAATTCTGAGTTGTCCATATTTACATCTTTCGGTGGATTCTTGCTGTAGCGATATACCTCCCTAAGGTAGTCTATAGCCTTAACGTCCTTGAGATTAACCAAGTAGAAGAAGGTGGGTTTCCCTCCTTCATAGATGTCTCTGGAGGCCCCAATTAGTTCCGGAGAAATCACTTTTCCGTCAAAGAAACTTTTGTGAACTTTCAGTGCTTTGGCAAAATCTCCTATGTTTTGGGTGATAAGGCCTTTTTTCAGATAGTGCGCATTAAGTTTCTTAGAGTAGTTATCCATCGTGAGACGTGTAGCCCAGCTTGCAGTGAGCATGTTCTTCGCAATACTGCCTCTATTATCACGTTTCGGAAGAAGTAGGTACTTTCCATCCTCAATGAAAACTAATACATTGACTCCAATGTGATTAGACATCTTTGATACATTTAGCGGAGTCAGCTTTGGCCTATTCTCAAACAGTTCTCTAAGAGAGAGTTCGCCTCGGATCTTGTAATCAATAGCACGGTTGGTTAGCAGATTGGCAATGTATGTGCTACGGTGTGTGACGATGTTAATACCCTCTTTACTCACTTTCAAATCCTGAAGGCGCACGGTAAGGCTGTGCTCAATCTGGCTTTGAGAGTGAGCAGAGATGATTTCTAGGCTGTTATGCTTTATGAAACTGTCCAACTGAAACTGGTCTTTCAATTCAGGATAGTCTATGACGGTCATTCTATCCAGCTTGTCTGTGGAATCAAAGAGAATATCCACATAGACGCGAGCCTTATCGATATCTGTATCATTGGCTCTTAGATTTCCTATCGAGTGAAATGCGGTCTGTATCCAATATTGTAGCTTGTGAGAGACAATATCAATTAGATTACATTCCGACATCTTCTCCAAATCAGGTAAATCTTCAAAAACTTTTGGAGTCGGTTTGAATTCATCTGATGAGTGAATGGAAAAAGATTTCAAATAACCGCTCTTTTCATATTGCTTCTTGAGAAAGTGGTCGTCGTAACATACCTTTTGCTCGTCCTCATAATGACTGAGTATCAAAGTCAAAAGATATAATAAGATAAGGCTGAGGATAAATCCCATGAAAGACGCCAGAATGTTGACGATGATATCATAGATGTGCTTTTGTTCGAAGGGAAGCTGATATATCAGAAAAACAGAAACGGCAAAGAAACCTGTCAGCCAGGAGAACACTGCATATTTGTTCCGTCGGGACCAGAAACGGATAAAACGTTTAAGAATCGCTTCCATCGCAAAGCTAAATATTGTTGAACAATATGTTGTGAATCATTTCTGTGGTGGAGGCCGAAATCAGCGATGAGGGATACAGACAATAGAAATTATAGTAGTGTCTGTCCAGTCGCTCCATACTCGAGTCCTGGAATAGTATGATGCCGTTCTTGCTGACAGACTGTGCGCTGTGATGAATGACATAAGTGTCATCCCCAATCCAAAACGTTGTCTCCTTAAAATTCCTTTTGGTTCTCCAACTGATGAATATTTCAACTTCCATCTTGGGACTCTCTAAAATGGCACGTGTCTCCACGGGAATATTGCCGTCGCGTCGATGGCAGATTTCAACAAGCGTAAGCGTAGAGAGATCTTCCCACAAAGAAAGAACTGACAGCACATTCACACCACTGTCAATCCAGCATCCGCCTAGTACGCGTCTTGTCTGTATGATATGCCCTTCGACGTCTGTGTATGGATCCTCAATGTGGAATTGTATCTTACGAGCTTTATATGTTCGGATGTTGCGCTTAAACCACAGGATTTCCTGTGAGAACATCCAATGGTAAATCATATTCAGTTTACCTTGTCGAATAAGATCTATAAGGGAGGCCGCCTCTTCCTCATTAGAAGCCAAGGGCTTTTCCACAAGTGCAAATACACCGCGTGCTGCACATAGTCGCGCAAGGGAGGCATGAGTCAATGGTGGCGTCGCCAGAACCGCCAGATCTGGTTTTATCTCCTCCAGCATCTGTCCTTCATTAGAATAGAAGGGTATATCTGAAAAAACGGCCCTTGATGCTGCTGACGGGTTGATATCGCACACCGCAGCCAACTCGAACAGGACAGATTTCCGTAGCCCTATGTTGTGATGCTGTCCTATATCGCCTAATCCGAATAAAACTGTCTTCATATTTGAACTCGAGTAGAAAAAAACAGACCAGAAAAACTATTGATGTGCATTTATTCAGGTCTTTGGTCTGGGCAAAGATACATATTTTATTTTGAACGGATGCCTTTTCCCACTTTTTATTTTAATAAGCCATGCGAATAAACTCACAATCGGTCATTTGAATGCCCGTACTCATGGCTACCCTTGTTACCGCCTCAGAGCAGATGTTTTCACCGTTCTCAGACTGTAAAATGTCGATTTTGTAACATGGGTAGAGGCTATTGATGCACATTTTCGACATCAGAAAGGCAAAAGCCTCTACCTTTACGGTATAAGCCTATACCCCGTAACCATTTGCCGTACAATAAAATAAGGCACTTGGGTAGAGGGTAGAGGCTTCATCAAAAAATTTTTTGCAGATTTTGTACATCAAACCGATACGACCATACGTTTTTGCCTACACGTATATAGACATCTCCGCATACGTCCGTACGTGTTTGCCAATCTATCCAGTCCCGATTCCCAGCAGCTTTCTGCAACACTGCCAAGAGTTTCATCGAAAAGTGCCAAGAGTTTCTGCAAAAAGTGCCTTGACTTTCAGAGAAAACTGCCAAGAGTTTTAGCAAAAACTGTTAAGAGTTTCTGTAAAAACTGCCATGAGTTTCAGCAAAAACTCCCAAGAGTTTCAACAAAGGACCGTCAAGAATTGAAGGTTTGTTCTTACCGAGAAGCAGTTCGTGAGCAACAACAAAAGTCCCAAAACGGAAATATCACCTTTCTGATGACAAGCAGATAATTGGGATACGCCCCATTATGAGAATGTGCCGTTTGAAGTGCCGGAAAGCTGGGAATGGT
>CAMVFC010000043.1 GCA_947166655.1 uncultured Prevotellaceae bacterium | reverse complement strand
GAAAAAGAATCTGTTAAATCTGTGTAATCTGTGGTACTGGAGAACTTACGAAAGTTAATATGTTTAATTGTCGATTGCCAATACATCGATGCGTCCTTCGCTGACGTCCGTCTGTCGGCGTTGGATGGCGGCGCGCAGACGGTAGATATCGATGTTGAAGGCAGCGAGCATGTAATCGGCTACGATGTCCAGCTTCGCTCCAATAAAGTGTGCTCCTTCATTTCCTGCGGAACGCATCCATGCATCCCACTGCGCCTCGCTGCTGCACAGGAACACGGAGAGCATCTCGGCAAAGTCCTCTTTGTCAGAGTGCTGGGCATAACTGGTGATGAAACCTCGCTGCAGGAACCCGGTGTTGTAGGGCGCTTCGTTCCACTTGTCGGCCACGTAGCCCGTGCCCGTAATCAGCTGGAAGTCGGCCGTAAAGTCGATTGTCTGATTGAGGATGTGCGTGAACTCGTGGTGGATGGTGCGTATGTAGAATTCGTTCAGCAGATGAGCGTCCCTGGCATATTGGCGGATGTAGTTGGTGCCTGAGAGCAGGATCTTGCGTCCCCCTTCCGCCGTGCCTAAAATCATGGTCCCGTTGTTGTTATACTCCCACTCGCCGATGCAGAAAATCAGTTTGGGGAAGTAGCGACGTGTAAAGTTGATGCCTCCGACCTCGTCGTAGGATTCTATACAGAGGTATTTCACCAGATGCGCCAGAGTGACTGCCGACTCATAGTCGGCGGGAACGGTGGTGTAATTGAGGTTGGATTCCTTGTCGTCATATCGCCACTTGAATTCGATGTTGTACGGCGCGATATAGTTTCGCTGCAGCCAATAGTCGAAGGGCGTGAAGTCCACGTTGCCGGCAGTGATGATGCTCTCGTCGGACGGGTCGTCGCTGGAGCAGGCGCTGAACAGGCATACGGTCAGCAGCAGGGGGAGTATCTTTTTCATATATTGAAAGATTGAAAGATTGAAAGATTGAAAGATTGAAAGATTGAAAGATTGAACTTTTGGAGCAGCGAGTGCCATAAGAGCTTGCTCTTAAATGGCCGAGTCGTGACAAAAGTCAGCAAAGCTAAATATTGAAAAACTGAAAAGGAGGATTTTTTATATTGAAAGATTGAAATATTGAAAGATTGAAAAGGAGGATTTTTTTGACGGATGACGAATTATCTGGGATTCTTCTCTACACCGGCCGAGCTGACACGCAGGGGGATCTGAACGGCGCGCCGGGGGTCGTCCATGCGCAGCACGTCAATCAGCACGTCGGGCTGTCCGCTGGCATCGATGGTACGGCGTACAATCTCAATGCCATAGCGCTTGACATCGTACCAGCGCAGGCCTGTCTGCAGTGTCTCGATTCGTCGGAAACCGAGCAGGCATTGCAGCATCGCTTCCGTCATCTCGCCCTCGGGGCCGATGTCAAACTTCGGATGCAGGTGTTTCTTAATGGTGGACTCGATGTGGCGTTCGTCGCTGTAGCTGTATTCCACATTGTTGTAGAAGTCCTGGACGATGCCTGGCGTGAGCTGCAGTTGCGTGTTGACAATGTTGTGCATCCAGGTGTTCAGGTCTGCGGCTGCCAAGTCGAACTGCCCGGTGAGGATATAGGCTTCGGCGCGATTGAGCAGCGTCTCGTCGGTGGTAAAAGCAGGGTAAACGGTGCGGTACCATCCCGTGCCGGCAACAGCATCATAGTATTCGAACAGATAGGGTAATTTCCAGAAGATGGTCTTGTCGAGGTTGGTGGCAGCATAGGTGGCCATGGGGTGATAGAGCTGTGCCGCCCCCCAGATATTCGCTGCCTCTCCGTCTTCGTGTTCTGCCAGATATTTGCCATGTGAATACTTCGACAGGAAAGAGTAGGGCCCGAAGACAAGCCCCATGTAGGAGTAGCTGGTCAGTAGCATGAGGTTACAGCTGAGGCCCGCGTCAATGTAATGCTGCGAGACAGCCGAAAAGGACTGTGTCATCGATGCCACATACTTCCAGTCGCGCAGGACGGCTGCCGGCGTGCTGCCCAGACAAAGGTTGGCATACTCTATGGCACGCTCCCACTGCTCATAATAGAGATAGAAGCGAGCGGCAAAGGCATAGGCCGCCTTTTGGTTGAAATGATACTTCGTCACCTTGTAATTGGAAGATACCATTGGGAGCGCTTCCTGCAGGTCGTGGTCAATGAGCTCGTAGACCTCGGCCACGGACAGACGGCTGGGATTGGCGGCCAAATCGGCGGCTGGTGTTGTCATATAGGCAATACCCGAATCCCGCTGGCTGGTCTGTCCATTATAGGCTTGACTGAAGAGGTTGACTAACAGGAAATGAGCGTAAGCACGGCAAAGCAGTGCCTCGGCACGTGCCGCACGGTGTTCTGCCGTGGACATGTTTCCCATCTCGTTAAGGGCTTCCAAAGCGAGGTTTGCCGTGGCGATGCGTGAATAGCAGTCTTCCCAGAAGTTCTCGGGGCTTTGGTTGTTGGCTTCAGTAATCTCTTCCCAATGATAGACTTGGTCTACAAAGCGGTTCGTGTTGGGGTTGTCGTCACCGTAGCTATCCACATTGTCAGACATGAATTCTGCTATGAAGAGGTCGTCATTGATGGGGTAAGCTGAAGTGAGAACTTTCTGAATCTTGTCTAAGGAAGTTAGCTCTGAGCGGTTATCCGGCAACTCGTCGAGGTAGGAGTTGCAGGCCGTAAGGCTCAGCAGGAAGGCTGCGAGGCAACCTGCGGTAAGCCAGGATTTATGGAGTGGGAAACTAGTCATTGTCTTCGTTCTGTGTTTCGGTGAAATATTCTAAGGTGTCAGATTCCCAGTCGTAGGGTGAACGTGAACTGCTTAGGCATCGGGATGGCTACGCCGCCAGAGTTCGTGAACTCAGGGTCTTGACCATTGAGTTTCTTGTCAGCATAGATAAGAAAAAGGTTCGTGGCCTGCAGCTTCACCGCCAGTGTGTTGATGCCCAGTCGTGCAATGGCCTCTTTGGGAACGTCGTAGGATAGCGATAGCTCTTTCATGCGGATGAAGTCTCCCTTTGCTATACGCGCAGTGCTGTAGTTGTAAGCGTTGTAGGCGTAGCTTAGGTTGGTGTCGTTGCGGTTCTGTCGGACACTGGCGATGACAGGGATGTCCGTCTTGGCCTCGTCGCCCGGCACCACCCATCGGTTGCGGAACTCCTTTGGCATGGCCGTAAGGTCGTTGTAGCGACTGGAGAAGACCGGGTCGAGGCGGATAACGTTACCGAAACTGTAGGTGACGAACACGTTGAGCGTGAAGCCCTTCCACTTGAAGATGTTGCCTAGTGAACCCATGTCTGTGGGGTCGGCACTGCCAGAGTACTCGAGGAATGTAAGCCCTTCAGGGGCGGTCTCCTGGAAGTAGATGTCTGTGGATGTGGGCTGTCCGTCATGTCCAGTGAAGACGGGCAAGCCTTCTTTGTTCAGCCCTAGAAACGGGATTGAAAATATGGAGCGCACAGGGCGGCCTTCAAGAGTAAAGCCCGAACTGGCTACGAGGTCAATGAGGCGTTCTGCAGACATCAACTTTGTTACCTCGTTGTGCGTGTGGGAGTAAATGAAGCTGGAGGTCCAAGAAAAGTCTTTGCGTTTGATGTTGACCGTGGATAGGCTAATCTCAACGCCGTCAGATTTCATTTCGGCTACATTCGCGTATTGGAGTATGCCGCTGGCATAACCAGGGGTCATGCCAGGACCGATGAGGTCATAGTTGTTTCGCGTGTACCAGTCGAAGGCTATATTGATGCGGTTGTCGAGGAAGCCGGCTTCGAGACCGAGGTTCAGCTCATGTTTCTTCTCGTAGGTGAGGTTCTGATTGGCTGGTTGCGCGAGTTGTATACCCGTCTCTTTGACCGAGGTGAAAGGTCGCCATGGACTATAGCTGGCGAAGATGCTGGTGGAGTTGGTGACGGATGCAGGTCCGCGGTCTGCTGTCAGCGAGTACGAAGCTTTCAGCGTGAAAGCTGACAAGGCAGGCTGAAGATTCCGGAACCAATCCTCCTCGTGTGCGTTCCATGCGGCGGAGATGTTCCATGTGGGCAGCCATCGCGCCGAGCGCGACCGCCCGAGACGGTTGGTGCCCTCGTAACGGATGGTGCCGTTGACTGTGTACCGACTACGATAAGAATATGTGGCGTTGGCGAAGAACGCAGCAGCGCGCTCGCGGGTGTTGGTGAGCGAGTAATAGTCGTTGTTGCGCTCCATCATCTGTTTGAAGGCAAGGTAGTTGAAAGATGAGATCTCGCCGTCATTGAAGAGTACGCCCCAATCGCGGTTCCATGTGGCGTGGCGGTTGACGTAGTTAATCTCGACACCAGCATAGGCATTGACGATATGGCGGTCGTTGAAGACGTTGTTGTAAGTTGCAGATGCGCGGAAGTCATAGCCGAACATGCGGTTGTCTGTTCGTTCGAGGATGCCGCCTTCGGGCAGTACGCTGACGGGCAGCGCGTAGATGTTGTCGGGGTCGGTGTAGAGGTAACGGTTGCTGTTTCGGATGGTGGATGTGCCCATGGCGCGGTAAGCAAGGGCCTGATTGCTTTCGTCGAGGATGAAGTGTTCTTGGGTAGTAGCAGAATACTTTATCGCACCGAGCGCTGTCAACTCAATCTTGTTGATAGGCTTGTAAGTAAGCTTACCCTGTAGGCGGAAGTCAGCAACATCCACGTCAATGTAGTTGTTGTTGAGCTCGTGGAAGATATTGAAGGGAGCATAGTTGCGTGTATAAAAAGCGTCGGGGTCCAACGTTCGGGAAGAGTTAAGCGCAAAGCTGTAGGGGTTGATGTCGAACGAGCGTGTGACGGCTCCTGCCACGGGGTCAGTCTGGCGAGAGAGAGTTCCCGGCGCTTCCTGGCTTCGGTAGCTGGCATTGCTGATGACGCCAAAGCTAAGTTTCTTTGAGAGGTTGAAGTTGGCGTTCACGTTGGCTGTGTAACGCTCTACTTCACTTCGCTTAGTCCATCCAGGATCGAACATGGCGCTGACAGAAGCATAATACTGTGCCTTGTCGGAGCCTCCCGACATGGAGACCGAATGGTTGTGCTGGATGCTGTTGGAGAAGAGGAGATCGAACCAGTCCGTGTTGCGCATCTCTGCCTCGCGCAAGTACGCCGCGCGAGCAGCAGGCGTATTAGCCAGCGCGAAGAGCCCCGTTGTGGCATCGTACTCGGACAACATCTGGTACATCTTGCCGTACACACCCGTCTCGGAGGCGTTGGCCGTCTCGGCATAGTTCAGATATCCCTTCTGCTCCAGTTCCTGATATACCGACATCTGGTCCTGTGAGTTCATGATATTGAACTGGCTATAGGAGGGCTTCAGGCGCATCGTGTACTCACCGGTATAATTGATGCGTTGCTGCCCGGACGTCCCGCGTTTCGTAGTAACGACAATCACACCAGCCATCGCGCGCGCACCATATATAGAGGTAGCACTGCCATCTTTCAGTATTTGAAAGCTCTCAATGTCGTCGGAGTTCAGACCTGCAATGGCGGAAGAAATAAGAGTGTTGGCATCGCCCGAGCTCAGGTCGTCGGCACTGACGTCCACCACATCTTCCATGATGACACCGTCCACCACCCACAGCGGCTTGGAAGAGCCATAGATAGAGGTGGCGCCGCGCACCCTGATCTTAGGTGCTGCACCGAAGGTCCCTGAGACGTTCTGTACCGATACACCGGCCGCGCGCCCTTCAAGGGCGCGACTCACGTCTGCCACACCGTCGATCTTTGCATCGGCGCCGCTCAGTTTAACGGCTGCACCTGTGAACAATCGTTTGTCTGTTCGCTGCATACCCGTTACCACGACGTCTTCCATCTGTGTGACAGTCGGTTTCAATGCTACTCGTAGTTGCGGACGTGGCAATAGTACTTGTGCCTCTGTGCCCACGTAGCTGACGATAAGTTTCTTGCCCTTCGGTACCGTAATGGCAAAATTTCCGTCAATGTCGCTGCGTGTTCCATCTGTAGTGCCTTGGATGAGGATGGAAGCCCCGACGACAGGTTCGCCGTCCTCGGCGAAAACCACAGTCCCCTTTACTTCTGTTTGAGCAGATAGGGTGCCAAGGAAAAACAGTAAGTAGGCTAACGTAAAGGTTAGTCTTTTTATCATATTTGTTTTGTTTTGTGTGCTGTGAGCGGGTCAATCCCTAAAGCTCGGCCGCAAAGATAGTGATAAATCTTCATATAGAAACTTCTTATAGCTAAAAATCATTCATAACTTCCCTCTTTTCTTATCAAAATATGCTTTTTGGCGAAAAAACGCGTCAGTTTTCTTGCACGGACGGATAATTTGCATTACCTTTGCACCCGCGTTCGAGAAAAAGACCGTGATGGCGGGATAGCTCAGCTGGTTAGAGCGCATGATTCATAATCATGAGGTCATGGGTTCAATCCCCATTCCCGCTACAGGAAGACGAAGGAGGAAAGTGATGTGTGTCGCTTTCCTCCTGGTGTTTTAAGGCAGTAAGGAAAAACGGCTTTCTCTGCTGATCCCTCTCCTGCTGAGAGGGGTTAGAGATGAGAATTAAAAAGAGATAAACAAGATAGGAGTTATGAAGAGATTTCTGTTCACTCTGGGCCTGTTGGCCCTCGTCGCGTCGACGCGGGCAGAAGAACGTACGCTGTTTGATTTCGGTTGGAAGTTTCACGCCGGTGATGTCGTTGGCGCAGAAGCGTTGAACTATGACGACGGCGGCTGGCGCGTGGTGGACTTGCCGCATGATTTCCAGGCGGAGCAGCCGTGGGTGGTGCCGGGCGGGGATGAGCGTCCCGACACGAGCGACCCGGGTGCTAACATCAGGAGCCGCCTCAGCCCCCGGGGGTTCAAGGAGATGGGTGTCGGCTGGTATCGTAAGACGTTCACGCCCGACGAGGCGTGGCGCGGGCGGCGCGTGCTTATCGACTTCGAGGGCATCCTCTACGTGGGTGATGCCTACCTGAACGGTCAGTTCATCGGCAAGACCGACTATGGTTACCTGGGCTTCGAGGCCGACGTGACACCTCTGTTGCGCTGGGGCCGGGAGAACGTGCTGGCCGTGCGCGCGGACACGCGTTCCGCTAATAATTCACGTTGGTACACGGGTGCGGGACTCTACCGCGATGTACACGTCGTGACGACCGACCCGGAGGTGTTCTTCGTGAGGCACGGACTGAGCGTGAAGCCGGCGGCCGAGGGCTCTCTGCTTGTCCGGGCCGAGGTGACCTGCCTGGAACGTGGCGCGAAAATGCTCTCTTTCTCGACCCGCGTCTTTGACCGCGAAGGGCGGGTGGTGGCTGAGCAGGAGTCTGAACTGCCGTTCCGTGGCAACCAGAAGACTCGCGAGTATACATTGCCACAAATGGAGATTCCGAATGTTCACCTTTGGGACATAGATGACCCCTGTCTCTATACGGTCGAAGTGGCAGTGCACCATCAGGACGGCACTGTGGCCGACTGCGTGCGGCGGCGCTTTGGCGTACGCCAGATAGAATTCTCGCCGGCGTTCGGCATGAAGCTCAATGGGCGCAAGGTGCTGCTGAAAGGCATTGCCAATCATCACACGCTGGGCGCCCTGGGTGCTGCCGCCTATCCCCGTGCTATCGAGAAGCGCCTGCGCCTGTTGAAGGACTTTGGCTTCAACCACATCCGCACCTCGCATAACCCCTACTCTGAAAGCCTCCTTGACCTCTGTGACTCGCTGGGCATCCTTGTCGTCGACGAATTGTACGACAAGTGGTTGACGCAGTACTGCGGCGGCCGCACGCCGTGGACGGAGCTGTGGCAGCACGATCTGCCCGAATGGATTAAGCGAGACCGCAACCATCCGAGCATCGTCTTTTGGAGCCTCGGTAATGAGCTGCAAACCTACTGGAACATTCCTTATGCCGACTGGGGCGTGACACCCTACAGGATGATGAAGCCCTTGTTGCGCCGCTACGACGACTCGCGCCTCGTCACCGTGGCCATGCACCCGCGCGGACGTTCGCAGGAGACCGACTCACTGCCGGCACCACTGGTGATGGAGACCGACATCGCAGCATATAATTACAGGTATATGTATTTCCCCGGCGACGGACGCAGGTTCCCGTGGATGATGTTCTATCAGAGCGAGGCTACGACGGCAGCCATGGGGCCGAACTTCTACGAGATGGACCTCACGAAAGTCATCGGACTGGCCTACTGGGGAGCCATTGATTATCTGGGCGAGAGTCAGGGCTGGCCGGCTAAAGGTTGGGCGCAGGGCGTGTTCTACATCGACCTCTCGGCGAAGCCCAATGCTTATCTGGCCAAGAGTATCTTCTCCGACGAGCCGACGGTGCATCTTTGTTTTCAGGAGCAGAGTCGCGACATCGAATGGAATGGTGTGCGGCAGAAGATACGCCGGCTGACCGACCACTGGACACGCACGCCGGGTGAGGAGCTGAAACTGACAGTCTACACCAATGCCGACGAGGTAGAACTCGTTGTGAATGGTAAGCGGCTCGGCACGAAGCAGAATGACCGCACTAACCCCAAGGTGCGCAACCAAATACATTGGGACAAGCTGACATACGAGCCGGGCTATATTGAAGCTATCGCCCGCACGGGCGGTAAAGTGGTGGCACGTCATCGTGTGGAGACGGCCGGAGAGGCCGTGGCTCTTCGTCTGACGGCCGACAATGAAGCTTGGCGTGCAGACGGCATGGACCTGCAGCATGTCACCGTGGAAGCTGTGGACAAGAAAGGTCGTCGTGTGCCCGCCGCCACGGCCGACATACATTTCTCGATTGAAGGACCGGCACGTCTGGTGGCTGTCAGTAGCGGTGACCATTACAGCGATGAACTTGTCGTCACTGACCATCGTCGTCTCTTTGAGGGCCACTGCCTCGGCATCCTCCGTGCAGGGCAGCAGGGCGGTAAGGTGGTGCTGACCGCTACTGCCGAGGGTATGAAGCCTGCTCGAATCACTTTTCAAACGCGATAACACAACTGACCGACATGATACGTAAGACCTTGACAGGGGTGGGCGCCCTCCTTCTCAGTATTGGCGCCTGCGCACAGACTGACATGACATCTCGTCTCGTCAATCCCGACTTCGAACTGAATTTCACTGGATGGGTGCAATATGGAATGCAACGGCAAGACAATACCTCCTTTCCCCTGAAGAACGGAACCACGTATGTGGAAAAATGGGTGAACAGAGGGAGTGCCGTAGGCTCGTGCCGCGTGAGCCAAGTGCTGACGAATCTGCCTGTGGGTGTCTATGAACTGACGGCCGCAGCGCAGAACATTCAGCAGGATTCGCCCTCTGCGGCACAAACCGGTGTCGCCCTCTTCGCTGGCAGTGAACTCACCACAGTCACCTTACCCGATGACTATACCGTGCGCTTTGCCGTGACGTCGGCCAATACTTCTGTCGAGGTGGGCTTCGAAGCCACGGCATCGGCCTCGGGTAATTATACAACGGTGGATAACTTCCGTCTGGTGCAGGTGAGCAGTCAGGCATCTGACGCCATGACGTTGCTTCACAGCCGTCTGGAGGCGATGCTGGAGACTTCCCGCGGACAGCTCGCCGGAACAAAAAACAAGGGGAGAGAGTCCTATAGCGAGGCCATCGATGCGGCACAGAGTACCGCAGACAATGCTTCTGCCACAGGGAAAGCACTGGTGGCCGCTATGAACGCCTTGCAGAGAGCCGACCTGCAGTTCTTGCTGGACAACGCCACGGGGACAGCGCCCAAAGTAACCACAGACACACGGACGACACGCGGTGCCGATGTAATCTTCGGGCGTAGCACCGTGGGCAGCAGTTCGCTCATCATGGAGCAGGGCTTCTGCTGGAGCACTGACCCGGAACCTACCGTGTTGGACAATCGCAGTACGCTGTGCTATAGCTATAATGGCAATGTATATGTGATGCCGGGCTTGCAACCTTCAACAGCCTATTATGTCCGAGCTTATGCCATGACGAAGTATTATGCCGTGAGTTACGGAGACGTCGTCAAGGTTGTAACCATTCCCCGCGGGGCGGTGGGGTGGAGCTATAATGCCAACGATGCCGACGAGGCCACCAGCACGCGCATCCGCAGTGCAGTCGGAGAGGCGGTGGACTCCTATTGGAATCATCTCACCAGCATCTCTGGTTTCCACGTGACAGCCAACTATGCCTCAGGAACCCCGACGGCCGACTGCAGCTATGGCGGCTGGGTACGCTTCGGGCCCAACAGTAGCTATCAGCGAACAGGAACGGCTATGCACGAGATGCTGCACGGCATTGGCGTGGGCACCTGCGACATGTGGTGGAACGGTGAGATGCGCAGCAACGGCGACCGGGGCTTGTGGTACGGCAACCGCACCTCGGAGGTCCTCAATTTTTGGGATAACAAGACAGACGCAGTGCTCAACGGCGACAACACCCACCTCTGGCCTTATGGAATCAATGGGGCCAATGAGGATAACGGGACGAATGTCCTCTATACCGTCACCTCGATGATAGCACAGGCACTATGGGAAGACGGCCTGCCCGTCACAGAAGGGGCTTTCGCCTGCCCTGCCTATGTCTTTCCGCAGCAGGACGAGGTCAAGTACTATCTGAAGAACGAGGACGAGCAGCGCGGGCGCTATTCGTCTTACCTATACGAAGAGAGTGGCTATCGTCTCTCCTTGAAAGAGATGACGGGCGACGAGGCTCAAGACGACGACCGCGCAGCCTGGACCATCACCTTCGACCCTGCCACGCGCTGCTACCGCTTCCGCAATGTTGCCACCAAACACTATCTGGTATATACCAGTGGCAAATTCTCTGTTCAATATTCGTCGGCCGCCTTACAGCTGATGAAAGGTCGTGTAGACGTAGATCTGGCAGGCAAGACCCAGAGGGGCTATTGGCTACTCAATACTTCTGGCACACGCTATGCAATGTCTGCAGGTGCTAATAGCGCCATTACTGCTGCATCCTATAATCTGGCCAATGCGGCCGCCGACCAGAGATGGCTTATCCTGACCGCCGAGCAAGCGAAGACGTTCGACGCCACTTATCTGGCTCAGCTCAAGAAGGAGTTGCAAGATTTCATCCAACAGGTACAGACCCTGCGCAAGACCCCTTATTATGAGACAGCTATGGAGGCAGATGATGTCCTGGATGGCGCTTTGGACCAGGCCCAGGTGGCCCTGCAGACTTCTGACCTCGCGCAGGTGAAAGCTTCGAAGGTGCAGTTGTACACAGCCTTAATGACCTTCCTCGGCGGTGTCCGTCCGGTGCAGGAGGAAGCTTACTTTGACCTTACCTTTTTGATTCAGAATCCAGGTTTTGAGACCGATGCAGACGGATGGACGGGCACGCAGCCGGCAGTGGCGCAATCATGCGCGGAGTTCTACGAGCAGACGTTCGATATGTCACAGACGCTCCAGGGTATGCCTGCTGGCGCCTACGCCCTGTGTGCACAAGCCTTTCAGCGCCCAGGCAGTGCTGATGAGGCTTACACGAAGCGGAATACGGCAGGAGCCATCACCTCTTTCCTCTATTTGAATAATGTTCAGCAGCCGCTGATGAATATCGTTGTCGACCAGCAGCCAGCAGCCTTGTACTTGACTGACGGGTGGGGCGGTGATTCGCAGTTGTCCAACGGCACTTACGTACCTAACAGTATGTCTGGTGCTGCACAATATTTTGCCAAGGGGCTTTATGAAAACGAGGTACGTGTCACTCTCGCCGAACAGAATGACTTGAAGATAGGTGTGCGCTGCACATCGTCGTCGAGCAAGTACTGGACACTCTTTGATCATTTCCGACTTTATTATTATGGCAACGACTTGCCCGTCGGAATCACTAAGACGGACGTAGGTGAGAGACAATCAAACGAAAACGTCTTCGACCTCAGTGGACGTCGAGTGGGCCAGAGTTCCGCACGGCACGGCATCTACCTCGTCGGAAAGCGCAAGGTGGTTTATTAAAAAGTGTAAAAAGTAGGGCTTTTTCTTGGCTGTATCGGGAAAAAGCCCTACCTTTGCATCGTCTTATCAAAAGCGCTTGTGGTGGAATTGGTAGACACGCCAGACTTAGGATCTGGTGCCGCGAGGCGTGTAAGTTCGAGTCTTATCAGGCGTACAAGTCCATCCGACCACGGAAAGACAATATGCAAGTCGGCATAGCTCAGCTGGTTAGAGTATCACCTTGACATGGTGGGGGTCCTTGGTTCGAGTCCAAGTGTCGACACTTCAAAAGATTAACCGTGAAGCTCTTTCTTAAGATTATTCTTCTTCTCTTTATTCTTTATATGCCCATGCCCATGCATGGGCAATCTGTTGTTAAAGAGACGGTGGACGAGCTCTTCCAACGCTTTGAGAGTGCAAAGGGGCATCTTCGTGTGGAAGCGGCTAATCGACTGTTCCGGCAGTTAGTCAAGGATCAAGTCACAGATACCTTGGTGCATTTTAATCAAGACGTTCCCGGACAACAGGTAGACATGCACGTCTATTATTGGATGGGTGTGCATGCGCTCATAAATTCGTACTACGAAGAAGCCGTGGCTCATGACGACCGGGCCTTGGCCATCGCTCGCAAATTGGGCGATGTGGCTATGGAGAGTGATTTGTTGAATGAGAAAGCCATCGCCTATTTCCGTCTTTCAGACTTCGCTCAGGCTATCACGGCAGCCAAGGCGTGCTTGGAACTTTGTCAGCAGAGGGGCGATCTGGAACTGATGTGCCGTATTCAGAATACCATTGCTGCTATCTATGTGGTGGCTCGGCAACCGGCATCGGCGCTGCCCTACAATCGTCGGTCTATAGAACTTGCCAAGGAACTGGGAGACAGTATGCTGCAGGCCGTCCGTTATGGGATGCAGTGCGAAATCTACCACAGTTTGGGCGATGAGCAGAATGCAATCCGCAGCGGACAGATGGCACTGCGTCTCGACTCTCTTCGAGGCGACACTGTGGCGGCTTCCGTCCGTAAGGTTCAGATTGCGGCTGCTGTCGTGGCAAGCGGAGACACTGCTTTTGCGCAGCGATTGTTGGAGGAGGCTCTGCCGCATCTGCAGAGTGAAGGTCGGCGTCCTTCGTTGGCTATCGCTCTGATTCAGTTGGGTGAGATTCTGCTTGGACAAGGGCATGAGACGCAGGCGGCAGAACTTTTCAACGAAGCCCTGAAGCTCTCCGAGACTTGCGGCAACCGCTATCATGAGGTGCGTATCCACCATGGTTTGTATCTGGCGCTCAACAAAAGCCAGCCGGCCCTGGCTCTGACGCATCTGAATGCCTATGCAGCGCTGAAAGATTCTATCTATAGCGACGATATGAAAGCCCTCATGGCAGCCAACGATGCTCAGCTACGCAACGGCGAGCTTCTGGAGGAGAAGACACGTGTCATGCGACAAGTGCGCTTGGGCGCTTTCGCTGCGATCGCTGTGCTGACGGTCCTGATCGTGCTGCTGGCCATTCTTTTTTATGCTTATCGTCAGCAGCGGCGAGTGGCACTCTTCCTGCAGCAGCAGACACTCAAGCAGGAAGATGTGGAAGTCGTAGAGAAGCCAAAGAAAACGGATACGCTGAGCGCCGACGACCAGCAACTGCTCAACCGTATCAATCAAGCAGTTTACCGGCTTATGGCGAAGGGTACGGTAGACGTGGATACCCTGGCCTCTGAGATGGCAATGAGCAACAGCTCGCTGCGCCGCAAGCTGTTTGCCATTACCGGCTACACGCCTGCCAACTACATCCTCCGGCTCCGACTGGATAGGGCTTGCCAGCTGTTGCGTTCCGACGTGTCAGTGCCTATCGGAGACATTGCGGCACGTTGTGGGTTCGACAGCAGTGCGAATTTCAGCCGTGCCTTCAGACAGATTTATCACCAGAGTCCGTCGGACTATAGGCGTAGCCTATTTGCATAGAAATGTGAAATTGAGGAGCTGGAAGTGACGTTTTTCTTGCAGATTTCTTCTCCGTTTCAAAACATTTACCTACCTTTGCGCGGCTAAAAAGTGTTAACTATGGAAAAGAGATACAAGAGAACCACAGTCACGTCTGCCTTGCCCTATGCCAATGGCGGCGTGCATATCGGACATCTCGCGGGCGTGTACGTGCCCGCGGATATTTATGTAAGGTACCTGAGGCTGAAGGGCGAGGACGTGATGTTCGTCGGCGGATCAGATGAACATGGCGTGCCCGTGACCCAGCGTGCCCGTAAGGAGGGCATCACTCCGCAGCAGGTGGTCGACCGTTACCACAAGATGATCAAGGACTCGTTTGAGGAGTTCGGCATCTCTTTCGATGTCTACTCGCGTACGACGTCGGCTACGCATCACCGCTTTGCCAGCGACTTCTTCCGCAAACTCTATGATGACGGCAAACTCATCGAGAAGACGACGAAGCAGTTTTACGATGAAACGACGGGAACCTTTAAGACCGACCGCGACATCGTGGGCGAGTGTCCTCACTGTCATGCCGAGGCCAACGGAGACCAGTGCGAGAAGTGTGGACGTGACCTCGACCCGACGGAACTGATTAATCCCCGTTCCAAGGAGAGTGGAGCCAAGCTAATTCTCAAGGATACGACCAACTGGTTCCTGCCTTTGAATGAATATGAAGGCTGGCTGAAGCAGTGGATCCTCGAAGGACATAAAGAGTGGCGCTCGAATGTCTACGGCCAGTGTAAGAGTTGGCTGGACATGGAGCTGCAGCCGCGTGCTATGACGCGCGACCTCGACTGGGGCATCCCGGTGCCCGTAGAAGGCGCTGAAGGCAAGGTGCTCTACGTGTGGTTCGACGCGCCCATCGGATATATCTCCAACACCAAGGAGCTCTGTGAGAGCGACCCCGAACGCTGGGGCACATGGCAGCAGTGGTGGCAGCAGGAGGACACGCGCCTCATTCACTTCATCGGCAAGGACAACATCGTCTTCCACTGCATCATCTTCCCTGTAATGATGAAGGCCCATGGCGGCTATATCATGCCCGACAATGTTCCGGCCAACGAGTTCCTGAACCTTGAAGGCGATAAGATTTCCACTTCCCGCAACTGGGCTGTCTGGCTTCACGAGTACCTCGTCGACTTCCCCGGCAAGCAGGATGTGCTGCGTTATGCCCTGACAGCCTCTGCCCCTGAGACAAAGGATAATGACTTCACGTGGGCCGAGTTTCAGGCAAGAAACAATAACGAACTTGTCGCCATCTACGGCAACTTCGTCAATCGTGCCTTGCAGCTGACTCAGAAATATTATGAGGGCGTCGTCCCTGCCTGTGGCGAACTTA
Source organism: uncultured Prevotellaceae bacterium (assembly GCA_947166655.1). Classification (GTDB taxonomy): domain Bacteria; phylum Bacteroidota; class Bacteroidia; order Bacteroidales; family Bacteroidaceae; genus Physcousia. The sequence continues at coordinate 9,623 of CAMVFC010000043.1, read as the reverse complement.
CCGACTATGACCGCGAAACCATAGCCGAGTTCAAGGATGTGAAAGCCAAAGTGGAGACCCTCTTAGACAACTTCCGTTTCCGCGATGCACAGAAGGAGGCGATGAACCTGGCTCGCATCGGTAATAAGTACCTGGCCGACAGCGAACCGTGGAAGGTCATCAAGACAGACCCCGAGCGCGTGAAGACCATAATCAACATCAGTCTGCAGTTGACGGCCAACCTGGCCATCGCCTTCGAACCCTTCCTCCCGTTCAGCAGTAAGAAACTTCTGGCAATGCTGGCCGTAGAGCATTTCGAGTGGGCAAGCCTTGGAAGCACGGAGCTGTTGCAGCCCGGACATCAGCTGGCTAAGCCCTCTTTGCTCTTTGAAAAAATCGAGGACGAAGCCATTCAGGCTCAAATGGACCGCCTGGCTCGCATCAAAAAGGAGAACGAGGAGGCGAATTTCAAGGCAGAGCCTGTCAAGAAAGACGTGACCTTCGATGATTTCGAGAAGCTGGATATCCGAGTGGGCACGGTGCTCTCCTGCGAAAAGGTGAAGAAGAGCAACAAGCTGTTGAAGTTTGAGATTGCCGATGGCCTGGAGAACAGGACGATTCTCAGCGGTATTGCACAGTACTATCAGCCGGAAGAGCTTGTCGGAAAGCAAGTCTGCTTCATCGCGAATTTCCCTGCCCGCAAGATGATGGGCATGGAGAGTCAGGGCATGATCCTTTCTGCCGTGAACTTTGACGGCTCGCTGAGCATCATCACTCCGCAGCGCGAAGTGAAGCCCGGAGCACAGGTAGGATAGCCGTCCGGCAGGTCTGTTTTTGGGCCCTTGGAGGCGTGAACTTCCTGACGGCCTTATGAGCAGAAACCTTATGATTCAAGCCAAACCTAAGCCCTTTTCTTTGATAAAAGTCAAGGAAAAGGGCTTTTCTTATGCTTTTCAGCATATATTTAACCCATGTTTGCCATAAAAGCCCTACCTTTGCACTCGAAAAACAAAGGGTAAAGTGATTACTCATACCTTCAAGGTAAAATTGAGATTTAGTTAGTTAGTTTATAAGGTAAATGATTTTGTGGAGCGATTGTCCGTGAGGATAGTCGTTCTTTTTTTGTGCCTGTACGGCGCTCGGCAGCCTTCTCCCACCTTTGTCATTGCAGCTTCCTCAGCGTCTTTCTGAAAGGTCTCGCTATGGACTTGTGTCGCGCCGCCAACAGCACGACCTCAAAAATCCAGTCATTTTTTCCTTTTTCTCCCTTGAGTTTCGGGTAAAAGTGCCTTGAGTTTTCTCCTTTTTTCCCTTAACTTTTGGGCGAAAGTGCCTTGAGTTTTTCCCTTTTCTCCCTTGACTTTCGTGTGACGGTGCCTTGAGTTCCTTCTTTCTCTCCCTTGACCCTCGTGTGACGGTGCCTTGAGTTGCTCTCTTCTCCCTTGACATTTGAGCAAAAGTGCCTTGAATTTTTCCTTTTTCTCCCTTGCCTTTCGCGTAAATGACCGACTGGGGTTAAATGGTTTTGCGACAGCAATAATTCATTATAAAAGCAGCCGAGCCTCAAAAAAGGGGAGTGAAAGTTTTGTCAACCGACAAATTATGAGTAATTTTGCGCGCAAAACAATCAAAATTATTATCTTTTATGGAAAAAATCCAGGAACTTACAGACAAAATTCGTCGCGAAGGTGTCGAGAAAGGACAGGCTGAAGCTGCACAGATAGTAGCGCAGGCTCAGGAACAGGCTGCCAAGATCGTTGCCGATGCCAAGGCACAGGCTGATGCCATTGCCGCACAGGCGAAAAAAGCTGCTGCCGAGTTGGAGCAGAATACCAAAAGCGAACTGAAACTGTATATGGCCCAGGCGGTAAATGCGTTGAAGAGTGAAATCGCCAACGTCGTTACAGACAAGGTCGTAAGGCAGAGCGTGAAAAAGCTGACGGATGACAAGGACTTCCTTGGTAAGTTTACCGTGGCACTCGCTTCGGAGTGGGCTAAGCAAGAGAACATCGTCATCTCGACCGAGCAGGCTGAAGACCTGAAGACCTATTTCTCCCGCGAGGCGAAAGCTCTGCTGGACAAAGGAGTCAAGATTGAGAAGGTCAGTGGACGCAATACGCTCTTCACGGTGCAGCCGGCCGACGGCAGCTATCGGGTGGATTTCGGGAAGGAAGAATTGGAAAGCTACTTCAAGAACTTCCTTCGTCCGCAGCTGGTAGAAATGCTATTCTGATTTGAAGATTTAAGGATTTCACTTTGCTGAAGTAGACGCAGGGCCATCCTTCAGGCACGTCTTCTTCGAGGAAAACATAATCATTAAGTTGTAAATCGTTAAATCCGAGATATGGCAAACTACTATTGTCTTATGGCAGGGTTGCCGGACGTGCGGCTGCGTGACGCGAAACCGGCGCGGACCATTCTCCAGCTCAAAGAAGAACTGGACGAGGTGGTCACGCCCAAGGACGCACAGCTGCTGTACTACTACTTCCTGCGTTTCGACTGTGAGAACCTGGTACACCTGTTGGCCAACCCTGAAGCAGAACTGGACGAACGAGGCAACCTCTCCCGCGAACAGCAAGAAGACCTTATCCGCAGCGCCCGGGAACTGAACTTTAACGTCCATCGTTATCCGGCGTTTATGAGCATCTTCGCACGTAACTACGCGTATAACAGCGGGAAGAAAGACTGGTTCCCCATGGACGCCATGATGCTGGCCTACTACGAATACGCCCGCGAGGTGCCCAACAAGTTCATGGCTCGCTGGTATCAGCTGAACCTCGACGTCCAGAATATTCTTACAGCCCTCATCGCCCGCAAGCAAGGTTGGACGCTCGCTGACTTCGTGCAGGGACAGGGCGAGGTCGTCGATACCATTCTGAACCAGCCTAACCTTCAGGACTTCGGGCTCGGCTTAGAGTTCGATTACGTGAAAGACCTGATGCGCGCCGCTGAAACTGCTGACCCTGTAGAGAAGGAGCGCCAGATAGATGCCCTGCGATGGAACTGGCTGGAAGAGCAAACCTTCCTGGAACCCTTTGATATCAATGCGCTTTTCAGCTATATCGCCCGTACCGAAATGCTCGAGCGATGGAGCCGTCTTGACGTGGAACAGGGGCGTGAACGTTTCACGGAGATTATAGAAAACCTGCGCGGCGAGGCACGTGTACCCGAAGAATTCATCAGAAAATAAAATAAACTATTACGATATGACAAAAGGAACTGTTAGCGGCGTGGTCGCAAATATGGTCACACTCCGCGTGGACGGACCGGTCAAGCAAGGCGAAATCTGCTACATCGAGACTGGTGGCGATAAGCTGATGAGCGAAGTCATCAAGGTCGTCGGAAAGGATGTCTATGTACAGGTGTTCGAGAGTACGCGTGGACTGCGAGTGGGTGCTGTGGCCGAATTCACGGGCCACATGCTGGAAGTGCAGCTCGCACCCGGCATGCTGAGTAAGAACTTCGATGGTCTTCAGAACGACCTCGACAAGATGGAAGGCGTCTTCCTTAAGCGTGGTCAGTACACCGACCCGCTTGACCGCGAACGTCTGTGGGACTTTGAACCCCTCGTGAAAGTCGGTGACAAAGTGGAAGGCAGTGGCTGGCTCGGAAAAGTCGAGGAGAACTCGCAGCCGCTGAAAATCATGGCTCCCTTCCAGATGAAGGGCGTAGCCACGGTTAAGAGCATCGCTAAGGCTGGGAAGTACAAGATAGAAGATACCATCGCTACACTGACTCTTGAGGATGGCACTGACCTCGACGTGAATATGATTCAGCACTGGCCCGTGAAGTTTGCCATGACCAACTATCGCGAGAAGCCCCGTCCCTTCAAACTCCTCGAGACCAGCGTCCGCACCATCGACACCTTTAACCCGATAGTCGAGGGCGGAACGGGCTTTATCCCCGGTCCTTTCGGCACGGGAAAGACGGTGTTGCAGCACGCTATCTCTAAACAGGCAGAGGCCGACATCGTCATTATCGCGGCCTGCGGTGAGCGCGCTAACGAGGTTGTGGAGATCTTCACAGAGTTCCCCGAACTCGATGACCCGCACACAGGGCGAAAACTGATGGAGCGTACCATCATTATTGCCAACACGTCCAACATGCCTGTTGCAGCTCGTGAGGCATCGGTCTACACCGCCATGACGATGGCTGAATACTATCGCTCCATGGGATTGCGTGTCCTGCTGATGGCAGACTCCACCTCTCGCTGGGCACAGGCTCTGCGCGAAATGTCTAACCGCATGGAGGAACTGCCTGGCCCTGATGCCTTCCCCATGGACCTCTCCGCCCTGATCTCCAACTTCTACGGCCGTGCCGGCTACGTCTATCTGAACAACGGCGAGACGGGTTCCATCACTTTCCTCGGAACAGTGTCGCCTGCCGGCGGTAACCTGAAGGAGCCTGTCACGGAGAGCACCAAGAAGGTGGCCCGTTGCTTCTATGGTCTGGAGCAGGAGCGTGCTGATAAGAAGCGCTATCCTGCCGTCAATCCCATCGACTCCTATTCCAAATATCTCGAATACCCGGAGTTCGCTGAGTATATCAAAGGACATATCAACGAAGAGTGGATTCCGAAGGTACTGGCATTGAAGACGCGCATGCAGCGCGGTAAAGAAATCGCCGAACAGATAAATATCCTCGGCGACGACGGCGTGCCTGTAGACTATCACGTAACATTCTGGAAGTCTGAGGTCATCGACTACGTCATCCTCCAGCAGGACGCTTTCGACGAAGTCGATGCCGTCACGCCGCTGGAGCGTCAGGAAGAGATCCTGAATCTCGTCACAGACATCTGCAATCGCGAATTCCACTTCGATGATTTCCTTGCCGCTACCGACTTTTTCCGTAAGCTCATCAACTTGTGCAAGCAGTGGAACTATTGCCAGTATAAGAGCGAGCAGTACTACGACTTCAAGAAGCAGATAGAGGATTTCATCCGGTAGAAAACCTTCACGCCCTCCCTCGAAAGGGAGTGGCCACTATGCAAGAAATGAATACAAATAATAACCAATAGCAAAAGTATCTGCTCTCCTCCCTGCCGCTCGGTGCTTTGCGCCGCAGTAAGGAAGAGGCGAGGAAGTAGATCTTCTCTATGACTATGGCACAAGCATTTCAGAAAATCTATACAAAAATCAGTCAGATCACGAAAGCCACCTGTTCGCTGAAGGCATCGGGTGTGGGCTATGATGAGCTGGCCACCATCGACGGTAAGTTAGCCCAGGTGGTGAAAATCGTCGGTGACGACGTGACATTGCAGGTGTTTGAGGGTACGGGCGGCATCCCGACCGACGCAGAAGTCGTCTTCCTCGGCAAGGCTCCTACACTGAAAGTCAGTGAGCAACTTGCAGGCCGCTTCTTCAACGCTTACGGACAGCCTATCGACGGAGGCCCTGCCATCGAAGGCAGAGAAGTAGAGATCGGTGGTCCCAGCGTGAACCCTGTGCGTCGTAAGCAGCCCAGCGAGCTCATCGCCACGGGTATCGCTGGTATCGACTTGAACAATACTCTCGTCTCCGGTCAGAAGATTCCTTTCTTTGCCGACCCCGACCAGCCCTTCAATGAAGTCATGGCGATGGTGGCCCTGCGCGCTAAGGTGGATAAGATTATCCTCGGCGGCATGGGTATGACGAACGATGACTACTATTTCTTCAGGAACACGTTCAGCAACGCCGGCGCCCTCGACCGTATCATCTCATTCATGAACACCACCGAGGACCCCGCCGTGGAGCGTCTGCTGATTCCTGATATGGCTCTGACGGCTGCCGAGTACTTCGCTGTGGAGAAGCACGAGACAGTGCTCGTTCTGCTGACCGATATGACGTCCTATGCCGACTCTCTGGCCATCGTGTCCAACCGCATGGATCAGATACCTTCCAAGGACTCAATGCCCGGTTCTCTCTATTCTGACTTGGCGAAGATTTACGAAAAGGCCGTGCAGTTCCCCGAAGAGGCCGGTGGCGGCTCTATCACTATCATCGCTGTGACCACGCTGTCCGGTGGCGACATCACGCACGCCGTGCCCGATAACACAGGTTATATCACCGAAGGTCAGCTCTACCTGCGCCGTGACTCCGATGTGGGTAAGGTCATCGTTGACCCCTTCCGTTCGCTGTCGCGTCTGAAGCAGCTCGTGGCCGGAAAGAAGACACGCAAGGACCATTCGCAGGTCATGAATGCGGCCATCCGTCTCTACTCCGATGCCGCCAATGCCAAGACCAAGCTGGAGAATGGTTTCGACCTTACCGACTACGACAACCGTTGCCTCGATTTCGCCAAGGACTACGCCACGGCTATCCTCGCCATTGACGTCAACGTCGATACCACAGAGATGCTTGATGTCACCTGGCAGCTCTTCCGCAAGTACTTCAAACTCGAGGAAGTCAACATTAAGAAGGAGTTCACGGATATTTACTGGAAATAAAGGCCTCCCCCTCGAACCCTCCCCCTTTGGGAAGGGAGACCTGCGGACAAGACGCAGGCAGAAGTAATAGTATTAATACACATAAAGCAATGACCCTGAAGACCCTCAAGTAAATACAGTGCGCCAGCCGCTCCCCTCGCTCAAGGGAGGGATTGGGGGTGGGTCTTTATTTATGGCTATCAAATTTCAATATAACAAGACATCGCTCCAGCAGATTGAGAAGCAACTGAAGATGCGACAGCGTACCTTGCCTATTATCAAGAGCAAGGAGACCGCATTGCGTCTGGAAGTGAAGCGCTGCAAGGAGGAGGTGGCTGCGTTGGAGGCGAAGTTGCAAGAGCAGATTGCCGGCTATGAGTCGATGTACGCCCTTTGGGGCGAGTTCGATACCTCGTTGGTTGAGCTGAAGGACGTCGAGCTGGATGTCAAGAAGATTGCGGGCGTGCGCGTCCCCATTCTGAAGAACATCCGCCTCGAAGCACGTCCCTTCGGCATCTTCAGCGCCCCCAAATGGTACTTCGACGGTATCAACCTCCTGCACGGTCTGGCCAAGACGGCTGTCGAGCGAGAGTTCGCTGTGGCCAAGCAGGACTTGCTGGATCATGCCCGTCGCAAGACCACACAGAAGGTCAACCTCTTTGAAAAGGTTCAGATTCCAGGGTTCCAGGAGGCGGTGCGCAAGATCAAGCGATTTATGGAGGACGAGGAGAACCTCTCCAAGTCCAGTCAAAAGATCCTGAAATCTTTGCAGGAGAAACGCCGCGACGCTGACGGCGACGGAATCGACGACAGTGACGAAGCCGCCGCAGCAGCAATGATGCAAAAACAGAAGAGAGGAGGTGACGCATGATACAAGCGATGAAGAAACTGACCTTCTTGGTCACAGAGAAAGAGTATGCTCCTTTCATTGAGCAGCTACGTCAGCTCGGCGTGGTACATGTCGTCGAGTTGCAGTCCGGTGCCACCAGTCCTGAGTTGCAAGAAGCGTTGGACCTCGACGAGCGTTATAAAGCCACTCTCAAGGCGATGTCCTATGCTGCAGCCGCCTACGAGAAAGCCAAGAAAGCCGGCGATGCAGAGGCTGTCGCTTTTGCTGCTACGGTGCCATCACAGGGTGACTCCTGTGCAGACGGCAAATCTGCCGCCGACGTTGCCGCTACGGGCCTCTCTGTCGTAGAACGCATCGAGCATCTTGCAGAGGATGAATCGGCTACGCGTCATGCCATAGATGATGTCGATAAAGCCATTGTTCAACTGGAGCCTTTCGGTGATTTCTCTTGGGATGCCATTCGCGCTCTCGAAGCAGATACTCACAGCCGCATAGACTTCTTCCGTTGCTCAGCCAAGGGTTTCCGTCAGCAGTGGGCTGATGAATTCTTTGCCATCCCTGTGGCAGAGGAGAATAAGAAGACATATTTCATCACCTTCACTCATGGCGACACGGCTCCCTCTATCTCTGCCGAGCATCTCTACCTGCCGCAGCACAGCCTCTCTTATTATAATAAGGAGAAAGTCGACCGGCAGCAACGTCTCCATGAGATTCACCAGCAGCAACTCCACCTTGCGCTTGAAGAGCGTGGAACGGTGGAAGCCGCTAAACTTGTCAACGACGACCGCATTTCGCTGGCTCGCGTTCAGCTGAGCCACGAGGATGTCGCTGATGGTGTCGTGCGTCTGATGGAAGGATGGGTCAAGACGGAGAATGCTGAGGCCGTGACGGCCAGCCTTGATGCTGCAGGCATTTTCTATGAGATAACAGACCCGGCCGCAACGGACAAGGTGCCCATTGAGATAAAGAACGACAGCTACAGTAGCCTCTTCGAGCCTATATTGAAGATGTATTCGCTGCCCAACTACCGCGACCTTGACCCCACGGTCTTCTTCGCCCCGTTCTTCATGCTGTTCTTTGGCCTTTGCATGGGCGATGCCGGCTACGGCCTGCTCATCTTCGCCATCAGCCTCTATCTGTTGAGGTCCAAGCCCGACTTGAAAGCCTACGCCAAACTCGGCTGCTGGCTCGGTGCCACGACGATGGTCGTAGGCCTGCTCACCGGCTCCTTCTTCGGCATCGATCTTTCGCAGCAGGACTGGGCCTTCCTGGCTCCGGTGAAGCACTTGTTCATCAATGAGAAGAACTACAAGCCCTTCGGCTACGCCCCCATGATGGTTTTCTCCGTTCTCATCGGTCTGGTGCAAGTCCTCTTAGGCATGACTTTGGCAGGTGCCAAGGCCGTCAAGAATGGCGGTTGGAAGTACGGCGTAGGTAAGTTCTCATGGGTAGCGGCCCTGCTGTCGGCCACCTTGCTCTTCTTCCTTCCAGCCTGTGGCGTGGCATTGCCTCAGTTCTTGCAGTACGTCTTCTATGCAATCATAGGCGTAGCAGCTCTGGGCATCATGTTCTACAACAACCCCGACAAGAATATCTTCGTCAACTTTGGCGGCGGTGTGTGGAGTGTCTATGGCATGGCCACAGGACTGCTTGGCGACCTCTTGAGCTACATCCGCCTCTTCGCCCTCGGTCTCACGGGCGGTGTCCTCGGTGGCGTCTTCAATCAGCTCGCCACCGACCTGACCTCCTCGCTGCCATGGTTCGTACGTTGGCTGCCGATGCTTCTCATCCTGCTCTTCGGTCATGGCATCAACTTCGGTCTTTGCATGATATCGTCCTTCGTGCACCCCATGCGTCTGACCTTCGTCGAGTTCTTCAAGAACGCAGATTTCGAAGGCGGAGGCAAGGCATTCGTTCCTTTCCGCCGCAAGTCTGCGTGACATAGTATTCATATTTAACTTCAAACTAAACAATAACAATTATGGAATTACTCCTTGCTTATTTGGGCGTAGCCCTGTGTGTAGGTCTCTCCGGTGTGGGTAGCGCCTACGGTGTGACCATTTGCGGTAATGCCGCTATCGGTGCTTTCAAGAAGAACCCTGAAGCCAGCGGTTCCTACATCGGACTGTCAGCCCTTCCCTCTTCTCAGGGCCTCTACGGCTTTGTCGGCTACTTCATGCTGATGAGCCACATTGGCGCCGGCATGACCATGGCTTCTGCTGCCGCTGTCTTCGGCGCAGGTCTGGCCTGCGGTCTTGTCGCCCTCTTCTCTGCCATCCGTCAGGCCAAGGTCTGCGCTAACGGTATCTCTGCAATCGGTGCCGGCCACAACGCTTTCGGTACGACTATGGTGCTCGCTGTGTTCCCCGAGCTTTATGCCATCCTCGGCCT
>CAMVFC010000042.1 GCA_947166655.1 uncultured Prevotellaceae bacterium | reverse complement strand
GACGGAGGGAGGAGGGAGGCCCGTCGGGAAAACGACGGGCACATGGTCTTGACGGGGGGAAGAGGGAGGCCCGTCGGGAAAACGACGGGCACATGGTCTTGACGGAGGGAGAAAGGAGGCCCGTCGGGGGAAGACCGACGGGCACACGACGAAGGAGCGGCTATTTATCCTGCTTGGCAGCGAGGTCTTCGAGAATCTTCCAGACGTTCATGAGGCCACGAGGAACATGGAAGCAACCTTTCCACTTGCCGCCTTTGAGGGGCAGCAAGACCTCGCCCTGACGGTTGAGATAGCCGTACCACTCAGGGTACTCGCCATCGCGGAAATGAGCCCACGTGTAGTCGTGAACGCGCTGGAACCAGTCGAGGCAACGCTGGTCGCCGGTGAGTTGGTAGCCTTTGATGAGGGAGATGAGGGTCTCGAGGTGAACCCACCAGAGTTTCTGGTCGAACTCGAGTTCATGGCGGGGCTTGCCGAGACGGTCCATGAAGTAGAAGATGCCGCCGTACTCCTTATCCCACCCGTACTCTACTTCAGCCAGGCAGATGTCGACTGCTTTCTGAATGAGCTCAGGACGCCCGAGGCGCTTGCCGAGGTCCATGACAAACCACATGGCTTCGATGGCATGGCCAGGGTTGAGTTTGCGCCCGTCGAAGCAGTCGACGAGGTTGCCATCCTTGCCTAAGGCCTCGACGATGAGGCCGAGTTCGGGACGATAGAAGACATCCATGACCTCGTGGAGACAGGAGTCGATGGCTTTCTGCAGGAAAGCAGGTTCGAGGAGGGATTCTATCTCGAGGGCAACGTTGCAAAGAATCATGGGGAGGTCGAAAGTCTTCAGGGAGCGTGCCCCGGCAGCAGCTTTGTTCCAGCGGCCTTTGGGGTTATCAACCTTGGAAAGAACGATGTCGAAGGTGCGCTTGGCGATAGAAGCGTACTCGGCAGATAAAGACCCACCCCCTGCCCCTCCCGTCAGGGAGGGGAGAGGCTGCGCACAGACATTACTATAACACCCGGAGGACTCCCCTCCCTGACGGGAGGGGTTGGGGGTGGGTCTGTTGGCTTCTGCCTTAGCAAGTGCTATGCTCAGTTGACCGAAGGCGATGGTGGCGAAGGTGTAAGAGAAGATGTTGTAAGGCTCCACGAGGGGATGTCCTTCGCGGTCGAGGGCGAAGTACCAGTTGAGGTTGCCGTCGTGGCCGTGCTTCTTCAGGAACTCGGCCCCCTGGATGGCGGCTTCGAGCCACTCTTGTCGGGGTTCTACGGTGTTGTAGAGCTTGGAGAACATCCACACTTCACGGCCTTGCAGCCAGATGAACTTGTCGGTGTCGTAGACACTGCCGTCGCGGTCGAGGCAGGTGAAATAGCCGCCGAAGTCCTTGTCCTGGGACTTATCGAGCCAGAAGGGGACTACGCGGTCGAGGAGTTCAGAGCGGTACTGCTCCGCCAATTGTTTGAAATCTACCATATAGTTTCTATTTATAAAGAAGTTAATAATTAGTTTTCACATGAATTCGAGACAAAAATTAATCATGAATTCAAGACAAAAAATATATAATGGTCTGTATTCATCATCTTAGAGTTGGGATGGGTTTTAGTGAGTAAGGGAGAAACGTTGATAGTCATCATCTTGAGGTTCACTATCAGCAGGATGAAGGAAATCCATGTTTCGGTCAAGCAATATACATTCATTTGTCTCATGAATATAAGCATAGCGCTCACACTGTAATGATGGACGTCCAAAATTGATGAGTAGTCCTATAGGCGAATGGGTTAGCCTCATATAGTTAAAGAGCTGTGCCCTGTGAGCAGGAATGATATCTGCTGTTGCTTTCAACTCAACCATTACATCTCCAACCAACAAATCTGTCCGATAGGTTTTGTTCATCCTACGGCCTTTATAATAGCAAGGCAATTCAACCTCTTGCTGGCTGGGAATACCCATTGATTCCAATTCCATTTGCAAGGCTTCAGCATAAAGAGCTTCTAATAGTCCCCAATTCAATTCCTTGTGGACTTTTAACGCAGCTCCAATAATGCTATATACGATATCTTTATACTCCTTGGGATTCACAATACTAATTCATGTCTTGAATTCGTGAATAATTCATGTCTGGAATTCGTGTAAAATAATTCTATTCCTTGGGCAGCGTCTTCCATGTGAGTCCCTTCTGCTCCTCCTTCTGCGGCATGAAGATGCTGAGGATAAGGGCAACGAGGACGCTGACTACGATGGAGACGAACCCGAAGAGGAGGAAGTTGGCCTGGGTGTAGAAATTCAGGTAGAAGACAGAGGCGGTGCCGCAGAGGAAACCGACGAGGGCTGCACGGGAACCGATGCGAGGGAAGAAGATACCCATCATGAACAGACCACCGATGGCACCGCTGAGGAGACCGAGGATAGTATTGAAATAGTCGAGGAGCGACTGGATGTCCACCGTAGCCATGAGCCAGGCTATAGCCATGCCGATGAGACCGGCACAGATACCTGCGATGCGGGCTATCGTAACGGTGGAAGCGCCTTCAAGAGTTTCTCTCCGTTCCCCCTCAGAGGAGGCAAGTGGAAGGTCTTGTTTATTGCCATCTATACTGGAAAGTTGACCACGCTTCCCTTTTTGAAAAAGCGAGGAGGGCGTCTTCCATTTGCTCCAGAGATCCACGGTGAAGGCCGTGGAGATGGAGTTGATGTTGGAAGCGATGGTGGACATCGTGGCGGCAAAGACGGCGGCAATGAGGAGACCGGCGAGGCCTGCAGGGAGCTGCGACATCATGAAGAAGGGGAAGATGGCATCGCCCTTGGCCATGGTGATATCGAGCTCGGCCGGATGGGTCTTGAAGAAGGTGTAGAGACCGGTACCGATGGTGAAGAAAGCGATGGTGACGACGACGGACATCAGGCCATTGGTGAGGATGCCGCGGGCAGCACTCTTCTCGTCGGAGGTGGTGAGGTAACGTTGGATGACAGTCTGGTCGCTGGTGTAGCTGATGAGGTTGTTGGCAAGACCGCCAAGGATGACAACCCACCATGTGGCGTTGACGAAGTCGAAGGGATGCTCGGGGTTGAAGAGGAAGAGGCGGAACTTATCGTGTTCGTTGGCTATCTGCCAGAAATCGGAAGCTCCGTTCTCGCCTGTGTTCACAATGAGATAAACGGCAGCAAGGATGGCTCCGCCCACGAGGATGATGCCCTGAATGACATCGCCCCAGACGACAGCCTCGACACCACCCATGGTGCAATAGAGGATGGTGATGAGGGCCATCAAGGCTATACATATATATATGTTGATGCCAGTGACGGCAGTCATGGCCAGCGATGGGAGGAAGAGCACGAGTGCCGTACGTGCCACCATGAAGACGATGAAGAGGATAGAGGCCATGAGGCGTGTGGCCGAGTTGAAGCGGCGCTCCAGATATTCATAGGCCGTGGTGACATTCAGGCGACGGAAGAAAGGCAGGTAGTAGCGGATGACGGGGAACGAGACCAAGAGGATGCAGATCTGCATGGGATAGTAGGTCCAGTCGGTGGCATACGCTTTGGCAGGAATACTCATATAGGTGATGGCGCTGAGCATGGTAGCGAAGATGCTGATGCCAGCAGCCCACCAGGGGATGCGCCCGCCACCCTTGAAGAAATCCTCGCCGGAATTTGAAGCGCGCTTCATAAAATAATAACCGAGATAGACCATGCCGAGGAGGTAGAGGATGAGGACCGTCCAGTTGAGCCATCCGAAATGAGCAGTATATCCGATGTCGACACGGGTGACGTCGGAAGAGCGGACACCAGGCTTCTCTTCACCGCCGATGACGAGGAGAGAAGAACTGCCTGTGCCGGAAGATATAGGCACCACGGCAGCACCGGCACGGGCCATGAGGGGAGAATCGTAGAGTTCAGCCCAAGAATCGGTCACGGTATGGTAGACAAGCAGCTGGCGGCGGAAACGATACCAGGCCGGTTCCTGTGTCATATAAGCATGGGCCTCTTCGCGCAGTGCCTGGAGACGATCGGCTGCTGTAGCAGTGTCCGCGAGAAGGGCGTTGCGCTCCAGAGCCGCCTCGAAGATGTCCTTATCGACACCACCGAAGCAGAGAACATGGGCTGCACCCGATGGGACGGCCGAGGCACCAACGAGGGCTCCCTCCATCAGCGACGTAGCATACCAATTGCCCTTGCGAGGGTCGAAATAGACACCATTGGCAACGGCTTTGCGGTAGCGGGGATCATAACCGCCAAGGAGGTAGAAGTTGCTGCCTATAGCCTCTTTCTGTACTACGGCACAGGGCTGCACACGGGCCGGGCCGGGCATGTCGGGCAGTTCTTCCCAAGCGGCACCGAGAGGCCAGCGCAGGCGGAAGACCTTACGGTTGACGATACCGTTATGCAGACCTCCTGCCACGTAGATAAAGCCATCGCCAAAAGCGGCAGCAAAGTTGTCGAGGGCTACAGGAAGAACGGGAATGTCCTGGGATTGAAGTTGGCCCGTCTTGTCAAAGGATAGGAGAACGGCGAAGTCTTCACTCTTCTGCCCATCGGCAGTGCCACCAAGGCAGACTATGCCTTCGGGGGTGGTGACGCTGGCGCCATAAGCGAGGCCACAAGGCAGAGAACCTACACGCTGCCAGCTCCCTGAGCGAGAATCATCTGTGGCCCCTACGCATGAGAGCGGGAGGGCATAAACATCGGTGTAGAATACTTTCTGACCACCATCAGCCGCTGGCTTGTCGGGAAAATTGCAACCGCCCGCCACAAGTACGTAATCGCCCGCCGTGCCGGCGAAAGCACCGCTGACACCCTGTCCGCCAAAAGCAGAGAGAGCAGGAGCGGTGGTGAAGGAGACGGTGTTGAAGCGATGAGACTCCCCCCCACCCTCTCTCTCATGAGAGATGGGAGTAGTATCTTGTGAATATATGGGGGAAATGGCTTGTCCTATAAAGGCAACAAGCAACAAGAGCATTTTATGGAATGTTCTCATATTTGTGTGTTTACAATTCTTGAAAGGTGACTACTCCCTCCCTACCGCTCGGCGCTCTGCAGCGCTTGACGCTTCAAGAAGGGAGGGCGGGGGAAGAGGCCGGGAGTATTCTTCTTACTTATTGCAGTGATTGAAGAAGTCGATGGCTTCGAGTTCCTTGCGCAGCTGCACTTCCTCCTCGTCTGTGACGTTCTGGAAGGGGGTGCGGTTGGGGCCGAGGTCAAGGCCGATGAGCTTCATGATGCGCTTGCCGCCAACGATGTTGCCACGGAAATGACAGATGACGTCGATGACATCCTGGGCATAATTCTGCAGTTCACGGGCCTTCTCGAGGTCACCGGCTGCCCATGCTTCCTGAATGCCCACGAGGCAACGACCGTTGTAGTTGGTAGTACCGCCGATACCACCCTGTGCGCCACCCATAGCCAGACAGGGAAGGATGGTCTCGTCCTGGCCGTGGAGCATGTCGAACTTACCATTCTTGTAACGGCGACAGCGGTTGTACTCGTAGAGACTCTCGAAGGTGTACTTGATGCCTGCGAAGTTGGGGATGCGCCCGTCGACAGCACAGAGGAAGTCATACATCGAGAGGAATGCGCCGTTGAAAGCAGGGATGTGGTAGAAATAGAAGGGCAAACGGGGAGCGCCACAGGCAATCTCCTCGCAGTATTTCACAAGTTCTTCGATACGACCCACCTTGGGGAAAGGAGGTGCCATGGCACCGATGCCAAAGGCGCCGATAGCCTGGGCGTGCTCGGCAAGGTTCCTGGAGCTGCGGACACAAGTGCTTCCCACGTGGACAATAACCTTGAAGTCCTTCAAATCCTTGGTAGCATCCATCCATGCCTCAGCTATCTGCTTGCGCTCGTCCTCGGTGAGCATATAGCCCTCGCCACTGGAGCCATTGATAAACACGCCTTTAAGGCCGTTGCGATGAAGCAACGCCGCATATTCGGGAATGATAGAGAGATTGATGCTGCCATCGGCATGCATCGGGGTAAAGGGGGCGTCGATGAGACCTTTGATTTTTTCCATCTTATGTGTTAGTTAAAAGGTTGAAACAATTTTGTTCGGAACACGTTGCAAAGATACATTCATTTCGTGACACCTCCAAATTTTGACAGCTCAGAATGTGTAAAAAACCACTAAACAGGGCGAATTAAGAGCCATTTACAGCACAAAGAAGGAAAAGAGGAGGGCGGGAATTTGGAGATATCGCAGAAAAGCCATACCTTTGCAGCCGCAAAAACGCAGGGGTACCCTAGACCACCCCCTATAACAAAACAAGGAAAAATGAAACAGAAAGAAACCGTGAGCGTGACCTTCATGCTACTTGGCGTCACGTTCTGCGTTTGCCTCATCCTGGCAAACCTCTTAGCAACCAAACAAATCCAATTCGGTCCGCTGAACCTGACAACGGGCGTGCTCGTGTTCCCCATTTCGTATGTGGTGAATGACTGTATCACGGAAGTGTGGGGCTATCGACGCGCCAAACTCATCATCTGGACTGGCTTCGTGATGAACTTTGCTTTCGTGCTGCTGGCATGGTTGGCAGACTTGATTCCCGGCGCACCCTACTGGACGAATCATGAAGGTTTTCATGCCCTGTTCGGTTTGGCACCACGTGTGGCGCTGGCTTCATTCGCCGCTTTCATTGTGGGTTCACTGTTGAACGCCTACGTGATGAGTGCGATGAAGATTCGCGACAAAGGCCGCCGGTTCTCGTTGCGCGCCATCGTGTCAACCATCGCGGGTGAGCTGTCGGACTCGCTCATCTTTTTCCCCATCGCATTGGGCGGCATCGTCCCCGAGAAGAATCTTGCGCTGATGATTGCCAGTCAGGTGGTCGTCAAAACGTTATACGAGGTAGTGATGCTGCCCATCACGATTCGCGTGGTAGCATGGCTGAAACGTACAGAGGGCATGGACGTCTACGACGAAGGCATACGCTATAGTATTATTTAAGTTAAGAAAGAACAACGTGAATGAGCGATGAATTGTGATTACACACAGACATTCTTCATTCACCTAATAGTATGAGACAATGAATCCCATGAATAAAGAGACTGCCTTAGTGGTTTTCAGCGGTGGACAGGATTCTACGACATGCCTGTTCTGGGCACTGAAACACTTCAAGAAGGTTGTTGCTCTGACATTTACTTATGGACAGAAACATATTCAAGAGGTAGATGTCGCCAAGAAGATTGCAGCCCAAGCAGGCGAAGTGGCCCGCAAGAACGGCCTGAACGAAGGTGGCGGCGATGTAGAATGGCATAAGATGGACGTCAGCTTTATCAGCCAGTTATCTCACAACTCGCTAACAGACAGCTCTATCACTATGGATCAGGACAAGCCTGCCGATGGCCCTCCTAATACCTTTGTTCCAGGGCGCAACCTCTTCTTCATCTCCGTGGCTGCCGTCTTTGCCCGCGAAAGAGGTATCAACCACCTCGTGACAGGTGTCTCGCAAACCGACTACAGCGGTTACCCCGACTGCCGCGATGCCTTCATCAAGTCCCTCAACGTCACTCTCAACCTGGGCATGGACGAGCAGTTTGTCGTGCATACCCCCTTGATGTGGATAGACAAGGCACAGACATGGGCCAAGGCAGACAGGCTGGGCGTGCTGGATCTTGTGCGCAACGAGACGCTGACCTGCTACAACGGTATCCCTGGCGACGGTTGCGGACAGTGTCCTGCCTGCAAACTGCGTAACGCCGGGTTGGATGAATACCTCAACCTCACAGAGGGAAGAGAGAAATTCAGCCAAAGAAGGATTCAGACAATGAAGAGTTGAGAGAATAACACAAAACGATAAACAATGCCGCAGAAGTTCAACGTACACATCATAGGATGCGGATCAGCCCTACCCACCAACAAGCACCTGCCCTCGTGCCAAGTTGTTGACTTGCGCGACAAGCTCTTGTTGCTGGATTGTGGCGAGGGTGCCCAATTGGCTTGGCGCAAGACGGGTCTGAACTGGCAGAAGATTACGCATATCTTCCTCACCCACGCTCACGGCGACCATGTCTTTGGCTTGCCTGGCTTTTTGTCTACCATGGGGTTGCTCGGCCGAACAGCCCCTCTCACCATCCATGCTCCTTCCAACCTACAGACCTACGTGGAGTTCATGAAATCACATTTCTTACCCGATTTCGATTATGAGATTCACTTCGAAGCCGTAGACTCCAGAGTGCATCAATGCATCTTTGAGGACCGGTCGATGGAGGTCTGGTCACTCCCCCTGCAGCACCGTGTGCCTTGCTGCGGATACCTCATCAAAGAGAAACCGGGGTTGCCGCATATCCGTAGGGAAATGATTGATTTCTATCAGATCCCGACATGGGCCATCAACCGAATCAAGGCCGGCGAAGGATGGCAGACGGAGGACGGAGAGTTTGTACCTCACGAACGCCTCACCACCCCACCCGACCCCGTTCGCAGCTACGCCTATTGCTCAGACACGCGCCCAGTGACAGAACTGGCAGAGTGGTGTCAGGGTATTGATTTGATGTATCACGAAGCCACCTATGCCGACGATTATGCCGACCGTGCAGAGACATATAACCACAGCACAGCACGCCAAGCAGCCACCATTGCCAAAGCAGCCCAAGCCAAGCGCCTGATGATAGGACACTTCTCTTCACGCTACGAGGACGAGAACATCCTTCTCAACGAGGCACGACAAGTATTCCCTGATACGTTTTTAGCCAACGAAGGCCTCTGCATAACGCCATAAATGCAGAAATATTGCATTTTTTATGCAGAAAATTTGCAGCATTCGCAGAAAAAGGCTATTTTTGCCATGGAAAAAGGTAAAAAACGACCTGAAATGATGAAAAAATATCTCTTTTTCTTCCTACTGGCGACCCTCACTGCACTGCCTCTGGCAGCAGCTGAGGAGAATGCTAAAGAGGAAATAGAAAATGATATAGCACCTGTCAGCATCAATGTGAAGGGTACACAAGTACACGTCAGCGGTGCTGAAGGCAAGGTGCTTGAGATTTTCAATCTGGCCGGTGTACGCGTAGCTTCCGTGCGTATCGACAGTAACGACAAGACACTGAGCCTCAACCTCGGTCGCGGATGCTACCTCCTGAAGGTCGACAAAATCGTCAGAAAAATCTCTATCAGCTAACAAACAAGATTACCAAACTAACTAATTTCATAAATCCATTCCTCGCATCTTGCAATAGAAGGAATCAAAAAGGGTCGGACTCCTCAAGTTCCGACCTTTTGTGAAAACAACAAGGGCGCCCTACCGGTGCATCCAATCCAGATAAAGTCAATGACAGCGACACAACAAACCAAAAAGCAAATCGAACGCGCCATCCGCAAAGTGATTGATAAGTTTCCCAGCAACGCCGAAGCTGTGCTGACTGACATCCATTTGCAGGTCAAGCCTGAAAGTGGTGAGCTGCTCGCCTACAACGACGATATGGAGGAACTTACACGCATTGTTGTTGACCAATGGTTGGAACCTACAGAAGAAAATCTGTACGAAGCTGCTGAAAACACCATCAAGGCCATTATCAAGTCCTTACGTGTGGAGGTTGAGAAGATGAGCATTCTTCACCCCTTCTCGTTTGTCATGATGGGTGAAGATGGCGAGACGATGGCAGACATCTACATCGTTGACGACGACACCATCATGATCGACACCCAACTACTGAAGGATTTCGACAAAGACCTCGACGCGTTTCTCGAACAATTGATGAAAGAATAAAAAAAGCCCTACAGCATCGTGCTTTATGAACACAGTAGCTGTAGGCTTTTTAGTGCTTCGCGTAAGCTATAGGGAGTTGAAGATTTACTGTTGAGGCTGAGGTTTCTGACGCTTTCCACGTACCATCCGGCGATGGAACTCGTCTTCTGCCTTCATCACAAGCCACACTTTTTCTGCAGGTATCGCTGAAACAATGCGCTTGTAGTATGTCCGCTCCACTTGTGACATCTCCACCTGCAACTGTTTAATACGCGTGATGGTGTTGGCAAAATCCTTAGTACTCTGTGGTTTAGTCTTTTTCAATTCATGAATCTGCCGCCCTATCAGCCGCTGTTTTTCCCGCATCTCGGTATAGAGGCTGAAAAAAGTCTCTTCCTCCTCCTCCGTAAAGCCCGCGACACGCGTCATTTCCTGTCGCATCCGATGCTGGAACTCCTTCGGATCCATGCGAGGTCCTCCAGAAGTATCCTTCGGCTGTGCAAACAGAGTCAACTGCATCACAGACAAGAGGGTTATCAAAAATATCTTTTTCATATTCATCATTTTATCTCTTAAGGTTATCAATATCTAATAACAAGAAGGGGACGGCGTGCGTCAATAAGCTTCCGTGAGATAGTAAGCTATCTCACTATTGTTCATCATCTCGGAATCCAACACTGCGTCGACCTCATCGTCGGTCATTGTGAAATCGAGTTCTGCCATCTGAGCTGCAACACTCGTATCGCGTTCACTGTAAAACCGCGCTACCGATACCACACAAATACCCGTGATTACAGCAGCTGCTGCATAACGAGTCAAGCGGCGCGCCCAGGGAAAAGCAACACGCTGAGCTGCCGGATGATGTAGCTCAGCCGTCTTAGCATCAGATTGCATAGTAACATCTGATAGCATCCCCTCTGTCTTCAAGCGCTCCATCAGATGACTATTGAAGTCTTCGAAATAGCCATCTGGAACCTTAAAGGGGCATCTGCCACTATCATATCTCTGGATGATATCTTCTTTCATAGCATTATTTCCTTTCTGTTTTTTTGACCTCTACTGATATAAAAGGTTTAATCGGCGGCATGGAAAAAATCTGAGATTTTGCGAACAGCATGATGGTAGGAGGCTTTCAAGGCTCCGACACTGGTGCCCAGTAAGGAACTCATCTCCTCGTATTTCATCTCGTCGAAATATTTCAGATTAAAGACCTGCCTTTGCCGATCGGGTAAGGCGGCAATAGCCTGTTGGAACAGGCGTTCAGTCTCGTCTCCATCGAAATAGGGGTCACTCTGCAAAGTAGCGGCAACGCTGGCTATGCCGTCCTCATCGAGCCCTATCAGCTGCCTACGGCGATTCAGGAAGTTCAACGTCTCGTTATTGGCAATACGAAATAACCAAGTCGAGAGTTGTGCATCTCCACGAAATCCATCCAAGCCTGTCCATACCTTTACAAAGGTGTTCTGCAACACATCATCTGCATCGTCGTGGGAGAGTACCATACGCCGAATTTGCCAGTAGAGTTGCTCCTTAAAGTGCTCTACTAACTCGGTGAATGCGGCTTCACGCTGCGAAGGCTCGCGCAACCGCTCGACGATCTCTGCCTCGTTCCAGGTCTTCATTGCAGATGTGATTAAGATACAAAAAGGGGGACTGACTTCCACACCTGACTGCATCTCATGCATTTCTACTGAATCAGCAAGTGGTGAAGAGAAGGAGACTCGAACTCCCACGTCACAATTGACACTACCCCCTCAAAGTAGCGCGTCTACCAATTCCGCCATCTCTCCATGTCTGAAATTAAAAACCACAGTCACAAACAGTCAGTGCCCAGAACAGGACTCGAACCTGCACGTCTCTCAACACTCGCACCTGAAACGAGCGCGTCTACCATTCCGCCACCTGGGCAGGCTCTGAAGGGCTGTCTTTCAGTTTTTATTTCCCAATAAGGTAGGCCTCAGTGAGCGGCAAACGAGACTCGAACTCGCGACCCCGACCTTGGCAAGGTCGTGCTCTACCAACTGAGCTATTGCCGCATAAAAACTACCTTTTTGCTGTTCAGTATGTCAAATGTTTTTGTCAATCCCCTGATTGCGGTTGCAAAGGTACTGCTTTTTCACGAAACTACAAGCGTTTTCGGCATTTTTTTTGCAAAAAGTGTAGTTTTTCTCTTCTTTTCACCTTCAGAGGTCATTTCTTAGGGCTCAATCCATGCGATTGCGGTAGTCTTCGTAAGTGTATTCGCGCAAGAGATGCACACCACCATCCATCCTCCGGATAGCAATAGAAGGGTGATGAACGCCGTTGAAAGTCGTCGTCTTGACAGTGGTATAATGAATCATATCCTCGAAGATGATTTCATCACCCACAGCAAGAGGGCGAGGGAAGCGCCATGTGCCCATGAAATCTCCAGAGAGGCAAGAATTGCCGCCGAGACGATAAGCACAGGAAAGAGGCAATCCACCGACTAAATCGGCGGACGCTACTGGGGCCTCAGGCGAGGGAGAGGCCGAGGGGGAAGTATCATCAATATGCTCTGCTCCGCGAACAACGGGAAAATAAGGCATTTCGAGGCAATCCGGCATATGGCATGTAAAACTGACATCGAGGATGGCAGTCTGGATGCCATGGTTCCGAACAATGTCTACGACAGAAGCGACAAGGGAGCCTGTCTGCCAAGCAAAGGCACTGCCAGGTTCGAGAATCATCTTTAGATGCGGCCAGCGGACATGGAAGGAACGAAGGGTTTGAACGAGTAATTCGACATCGTAGTCGGCACGAGTCATAAGGTGCCCACCACCGAAATTGATCCACTTGAGTTGAGCGAACCAAGGAGAAAACTTATTAATAATATGTTCAAGCGTGCGCGCGAAAGCATCAGCGCTGCTCTCACAGTGGCAATGAATGTGGAAGCCCTCAATGTCGGCAGGCAGAGTGGCGGGCAGGTCATCTGCCAAAACACCGAAGCGGGAACCGGGGGCGCAAGGGTTATAAAGCTCTGTCTCTATCTCGCTGTACTCTGGATTGACACGAAGACCTATAGATACACGATTCCCATTGTGGCAACTGTCATGCTTCAGTGTAGAGGGGAGGGGTACTGAAACAGCTGATGCAGTAGAAACGGAAGAAGATGTTGAAGCCGGCAGGCCTTCATTCCATGCTGAAACAAGAGGAGCAAAGCGGTGGTATTGAGAAAGACTATTGAAGGTAATATGGCTGGAACAGCGAAGGATGGTGGGGAAATCGCATTCAGTATAGGCCGGGCTATAGGTGTGAGCCGGGGAACCGAATTCTTCCAAAGCGAGACGGGCCTCATCGGACGAAGAGGCGGTCGTATGCTGTATATACTCACGGAAAATGGGAAAGGTTTTCCAGAGAGCAAATGCTTTGAAGGCAAGAATGACCTCTGCCCCACTCCGTTCGCTAACCGAACGGATTAATGACAAATTTCGACGTAGCTTGTCTTCTTCAAGTAAATAATAGGGGGTCTGCACGAAGAGAGAGAGTTGAAGGATGAGGAAATTAAAGAGTAAGGGAGTAACAGATTGCAGCAGGACGAAACTGATAATACAGAGAAGGGAGGCCGAGTAAACAGGGCGTCTGAACAAAAAGACGGGAGGTCAGAGTTCGATACCAGCCATGTCGATTTCCTCAGCTTTAATGGTTAGCGAGTCTAGTTGGGCTAAATCGCCCTGAAAGATATTGCAGTCGACAAAACCATGAATGCCGTCGATGCGCCCGACATCAGTATACTGCCAGAAAGCCCAGGCTCCTTTATAAGTGAGTTCGTTGACGTAGTAGTGGGCAATCCAATAGGGATACTCGTTAAAGACGGGAGCATTCAGATAGTCCACCTTGAACTTATATCCAGTGTAGATAATGGGTTTGACACCATAATGCTTCTCCACGACATCGAGCCACTGCTTGACGGCACGCTGCAATTCAACGTTGGAGAGGTTACCACGTGTCTCTACATCGAGTACAGGTGGAAGATCACCCGCCTCCAAATGCACTTGCCGCAGGAAGAACTGCGCCTGTGCCCGGGCATCTGTCTTCGGACTGAAGAAATGATAGGCAGCGCGCACGATTCCATTCTGCCGCGCCTGGTAGAAATTTTCGTTGAAATTCTCGTCGATGAGATCTTTTCCCTCTGTCGCTTTGATAAAGACAAAACGCAATGGCTGTCCGTCGATGGAGGCGTTGCGCAGGCGACTCCAGTCAATGTTACCCTGATGGTGGCTGACATCTATACCTCTCACTTCGAAACCATCGGGGCTGACGCCATCACCATAGATGGCTTTCCAACGGAACGAAAAGGGGTCGACAAAGAAATGGAAGAAAACAAAAACATAGACAGCAACCATCGCTCCCACGCCGGTCAGAATGGCCCACAAGGGGACTCGACGCAGCAGCGGACGCCTCTTTTTCCGGGATGCAGTTTTCTTGTGCGAAGGAGCTGAATCAGCCGAGCGTGCAGTTCTCTTTCGCGTAGATGCTGCACCAGATTTAGAAGCAGAGGCAGCCACGTGCTGACGCGGCTGCCTCTTGGTTGTTTCTATCGTTTTAGGCTTGTTCAAGCTGCAGCGTTTTGGTGGGCTGGTCGCAAACCTCTGAGGGACCGAAGTACTGGATAGGACCAGGATAGACATAGCAGGTATTCTTTGCCCACTCATTGCGGTGAGCGGCGAAGAACTTGAACGGAGCGCCGTCGAGCTCCACCAGTGCCTTACGAATCACAGGCTTGTTGGCGCCATTACGACGCTCGATGTTCATCATCATTGTTATGGGAACACCACCTGCAATCCACTCAGCAGCAGGAGCCGTCGTGTTCTTGATGATACTCATATAGCCTGTCTTGCCCGCAGCGATGAGGCGGCTGGCATTGAAGCCGAGGCTATAGCAGTAGTCGGCATCGTAGTTAGAAGGAGCTGCACAGCGGCCTTCGTATCCGAAGAAGTGATGCTGGGTGCTGAACTTGGGAGCACGTCCGGTCTCCTTAAGTTTCTTAGCCACCATGCGGCTGAGCAGTTTCTCGGTCTCGATGAGACTCACCTGCACGTTGCCGTGGGGGTCGCGATCGAGGCAGAGCTGACGTGCGACATCCTCGGGCAGGCTCTCGAGAACTGCGAGGTTCTCTTTAGCAATACTCTTTTTCACGAATGCAATCTGTTCTTCGGGATTGCCGAACTCACGCGGCTCGCCCGTAGCGGGGTCTGTGAGCACTTCATTGAGCTCCTTGATAAGTTTCTTGATGGCGGGGATGAACTCAATAAGACCCTCCGGGATCAGAACGGTTCCAAAGTGATTACCC
This sequence comes from uncultured Prevotellaceae bacterium, assembly GCA_947166655.1. Classification (GTDB taxonomy): domain Bacteria; phylum Bacteroidota; class Bacteroidia; order Bacteroidales; family Bacteroidaceae; genus Physcousia. The sequence goes on along the minus strand of CAMVFC010000042.1, from coordinate 9,871 downwards.
TCAGCAGCACGAGCAGCCACGATGTCAGCAATATAGTTGACAATGTCATCGAGGCTCATTGCCTTCTGCTCCACCTCCTCGCTGACAAGGCAGATGTTAGGCTGCGTCTGCAGAGCGCACTCCAGTGCAATGTGGCTGGCGCTGCGACCCATGAGCTTGATGAAGTGCCAGTATTTACGGGCACTGTTGCAGTCACGCTGGATGTTACCGATTAGCTCGCAATAAGTTTTGCAAGCGGTATCGAAGCCGAAGCTGGTCTCAATCTGCTCGTTCTTCAAGTCGCCATCGATAGTCTTCGGGCAACCGATAACCTGCACACCGTATTTCTTGGCAGCATAATACTCTGCCAGCACGCAGGCATTGGTGTTCGAATCGTCGCCACCAATGATGACAAGAGCCTTGATATTCAGTTCGCGAAGAATTTCAATACCCTTCTCGAACTGCTCTTCTTTCTCCAACTTGGTGCGTCCGGAACCGATGATGTCAAAACCGCCGGTATTGCGGTATTCATCGATGATATCGGATGTCAACTCCATATACTTATGGTCAACAAGACCGCCAGGGCCGAGAATAAAGCCATAGAGTTTCGAATCAGGGTTGATGCTCTTAACACCATCGAAAAGACCACTGATGACGTTATGTCCGCCAGGAGCCTGTCCACCACTGAGGATCACACCGACGTTGATGGCAGGCAGCTGTTGTGCCTCGCCTTTCTCGAACTCGATGACGGGCAGTCCGTAGGTGTTGGGAAACAGTTGACGGATTTCATCCTGATTAGCCACGCTCTGTGTGGCAGCCCCTTCTTTTGCCTTCACAGGACCCTGCAAGGCTTTGGGGAGTTTGGGCTGATAGTTGGCCCTTGCGATTTGCAATGCGCTCTTAGTCATAAATATATTTTTTAGATGAATAATCGTTATCTTGTCACGGAGGTAACCCCTCCGAAATTCGCTGCAAAATTACAACAAACTCGGCAAAGAGCCAAGCGATTCGTCTGTTATTTCTCTGCCCAAACAAATTTATCCGTTTCCTCGTGTCGAGAAGAGGCTTTTCAGAGAGAAGTGCGTCAGTTTCTTACCCAGTACGAGCAGTGTTACCGCCAGTAAAACCAGCACGATGCCGACAACAATCCGGGGCGTCAGCGTCTCACCGAAGACACAGACACCGATAATCAGTGCCGTTATCGGCTCCAACGCGCCGAGAATAGCTGCCGGCGTAGAACCTATATAATGAATACTGATATTCATGGTCACGAGTGAGACTATTGTCGGGAACAGCGCCAGACATACTAAATTCACCCACATCCAAGGATTGACAGGTGTCTGTAAGGCAAAAGTGAACGATGCCGTCTCTACGTCTATGTCTGTCAGACGAATGAAATAAATGGAGGAGCCGAACAGCAAAGCGTAGAAGGTGAGTCGAGACGAGTCCATCGTCTTCAGCACAGAACGGTTCACGCCAACAATGTAAATTGCATACGCCAAAGAAGATAGCAGAACAAGCACGATGCCGATGGTGGAGAGTGGTGCATCAGGTTTCCCCCTGTATAGCAGGCAGATTCCAACGAACGCCATCAAAATACAGAACCATGTGAGCGCGCTGGCACGCTCCTTATACACAATCCACATGATAAGTGCCACCAACAACGGATAAGCAAAAAGAATGGTCGATGCTATGCCGGCATCCATATACTGATAACTCAAGAAGAGGAGCAGAGACGATGCGCTGAACATCACGCCCATGGCCGCCAGCGGAATCAACTCGCGTCGGCGCAGGCGGAGACTTTTTCCCTGCACAAGCGACAGCACTCCAAGCATCAGGATGGCAAAGATGTAGCGATAAAAGAGCATCGAATCGGCTGTCATCCCATCGGCGTAAAGAGGCAGGGCGAACAGTGGATTCAACCCGTAGCTGGCAGCAGCAATACTGCCCAAAGTAACGCCTTTGACTTTTGTATTCATCTGTGCAAAAGAGATTTATCGAGTATAGAAATCTATGATTTGGCGCATAGCACGCTGGCACACGGGGCAGAATTCCTTCACTTGGTTCACCTTCATTCGGCATTCCTGAACGGGGCGATATACGCCCTTAGACTGGTAGCCAGCACCTTCATAGACACCGACTTTGGTGGTCAGCTCGCGTCCATCAGGCACGGTGGGGATTGCGGTTCCCGCGGGGAGCATATCACGCCACTTTCTGTCAAAGTCCTTCAGCGTCGTCAAGTTAGGTTCCCAAGGCTCGGTGTCTGCCGGATAGTGAGTCTCATACATGTCATCGTAGGCATACTCATCGCCTAATCCGCCAAAGGAGTGCCCAAACTCGTGGACTATAACTTCCAACTTGTATTTCCTCGCCTTGGCCGAAGCCATCGTATAGCTGTTGTAGATTCCACCGCCGCCGTATTCCGTGGTATTTGCCAAGATGATAAAGTGCTCGAAGGGGATCCCCGTCATCACATCGTAGAGGCGTTGCAGGTGAAGCGTCGTCAAGTAGCGGTCCATGTAAAACGTGTCGAAACTGGACAATAATGCCGTATCGAACCACTCGCCACGACGCGGCACCGAAATGCCATTCTCACGTGAGACAGGCATCACAGCGACAAAGTTGAAGCGATCCATCATGGAACGGAAGGGTTCGTGCTCTGCCAGTGCCATGACGCTACTGTCACACATGGCCAAGAAATCATCCATCTGGTCCTCGGCAAATCCCTCAGCGACAAAAGCTACATCGATGCACTCCTTCGGGTCGCCACCGCGGCGGACGAAGCGCCAAGGCGTCTGGAGTTCTCGACTGCGGTCGCGGATCAGGATGTCGCGCGGGTCGATGCGGTGACGTAACTGCGAGCGCACAGCCCTGTGCGTGTCCACCAACCGACACTCCACATCAACAGGATGCTGGGGGAAGGGAATAAGAAATGTATTCTCAAAAGATTTCTCCAGACGCGTGGCCTCCTCTGTTTCCTGCCACTCCTGGAAAAGGGTCGAGAAGGAATGCCGATAGAGCGTATCTCCAGTGGCGGGATCGAAAACCGTTATTTGTCCGTTGCCCTCCAAAGGAAGCTGGGCGAGGTGATGACGACGTCCATACCATCCAACCGTCTTTGAAAGTTTATCAACTGCAATGTGCTGGGTACGATTGGTGCCAGAGAATATGTAGTCGATGCGCAGGGTTGAATCGGTAAAATGAAGATCGAAGTCCACTTCTCTCTGTGCCGAGGCCACCATGGAGGTCATGAGCATTAGGCTCCAAAGAATGAGTCTTTTCATGAATCGTCTATCAATCAGTCGGGTAGTTAATATTGAAGTTACGCGAACGCGTGGCGTGCCCATAGATAGCGCCCTCTGAAGTCTGTCCGGAGAGGCTGTAGGAGGCATCGATGGCCACGACGAACGAAGCCCCGGCAATGTTAGACGGCACGCGGAAACCCATCTTAGGGTCGCTGCTGTCGATGCCATCGTAGTTGGTCTGCACACTCTTGACAACCACGGTATCGGCCGTCATCGCGTCTTCTTTGAAATAGCTGTAGCGGAAGCTCCACGTGTAGGTCGTAGCATTTATGAGTTTTCCCGTCACGGCCTGATGAGCTGTAAAGTTGACACTATCGCCTGGCGCAGGATTATCATTGCTGCTATTTATGACATCGAAGACAGGAACTATACTGGTGCCGTCCACCTTGTCACATGAGACAAGAAAAGTAGTTGAGAACGCTGCAAGTGCGATGATTAATAGATTCTTTTTCATTTTATATTGAAGTTTTGTTTTAACGCTTGATAGAGTCGTTGTACGGGCAAACCGACCACGTTGAAGAAAGAGCCTTCGATGCGTTCCACGGCAATGTAACCTATCCACTCCTGCACGCCGTAGGCACCAGCCTTATCCAGCGGATGGTAGGTGCGGACATAGTGCTGGATTTCATCTTCAGAGAGTTGTGCGAAGGTGACGTCGCTGCGGCAGGAGAAAGCTACCTGTCGGTCGACGGTAGTGAGGCATACACCTGTGAACACCTGATGGGTCTGCCCAGAGAGTTCCCTCAGCATCCGACATGCGTCGGCTTCGTCATGCGGCTTTTCGAGCACCTCGCCATTGAGCCAAACGATGGTATCGGCCGTGATGAGAAGTTCACCCTCGGCGAGTGTCGGGCGGTAGGCATCGGCCTTTTTTCTACTTATATAAAGGGGAATATCACCTTCCTGCAGATTGGCCGGATGGCTTTCGTCGATTCCCGGCAACACACGCACCTCAAAGTCAAGGCCAAGACCTTTTAGAAGTTCACGGCGGCGGGGGGAATTGGAAGCAAGAATGATATGCATGGAATTCTAAGAAATGAAAGATTTGAGGATTTGAGGATTTTATTCACAGCGCGATGCGCTGTCTGCTGTCCTCGGCGGAGGAGGTCCACCTCGGTCGCTCCGGGCCAACGGTCAAAGGGCTGTTCTAAAAGCTGAGGCTTTTGCCCTCGCTACCGTCCTCGGCGGAGGAGGTCAACCTCGGTCGCTCCGGGCCAACGGTCAAAGGGCTGTTCTAAAAGCTGAGGCTTTTGCCCTCGCTACCGTCCTCGGCGGAGGAGGTCCGCCTCGGTCGCTCCGGCCGAACAGCCAAAGGGCTGTTCTAAAAGCTGAAGCTTTTGCCCTCGCTACCGTCCTCGGCGGAGGAGGTCCGCCTCGGTCGCTCCGGCCGAACAGCCAAAGGGCTGTTCTAAAAGCTGAAGCTTTTGCCCTCGCTACCACCCGAACGCCGTTTTGTCGGCCATCCACTTACCTTGGGCACGGAGCACTTGTTCCAGCACGTCACGCACACAACCATAGCCTCCATTCTTGTGAGAGACGTAGAGAGAGATTTCCTTAATTTCGGGGGCTGCATCAGCAGGGCATACAGGGCATCCGCAGAGTTGCATCAGTTCGTAGTCAGGAATATCATCACCCATATAGAGGATTTCCTCGTCTTTAAGATTGTACTTACGCTTGAGCTGTTCGTAGGTCTCTGTCTTAACGGAACAGGACAAGAAGATGTCTGGCACGCCGAGGTACTCATAGCGACGGCGGATGGCTTCAGGGCGTGCGCCTGTTATGATGGCCACGTGTAAGCCCGAAAGGCAGGCCAGCCGAAGAGCATAGCCGTCCTTTATGTTTGCGGTACGCTGCGGTTCACCGTCGGCACCTTGGGCAATAGTCTCTGCACTGAGCACGCCGTCGACGTCGAAGAAGAGGGCACGTATGCGGGTGAGGTCGTAATTAATCATATATTGTATTGTTGAATACTTTCTGAAAGCAGGGTATATAGTCGTTGTACGTCAGGACGATCAGCCAACATGGCACGCTGCATCCCCATGACGTTGTCGTCGCGACGCACAGCGGGTCCTGTCTGCGCTTCAGCGGGAGGCATCTGACGCAGTTTGGCCACCGTTTCCTCCAGCAGAGGCTGCATCACGGAGAAGTCCAAATCGCCATCGTGCAGCAGATCATCAGCCAGCGTGCAACAATGATTGACAAAGTTGCAGGCGAAGACGGCTGCCAGATGGAGCCTGCGGCGAGAGGCCGACGTGGAGCGATGGACATGCGGTGACAGCTGCTGCGCCAATGCGTCGAGGCTACGGTAGTCGTCCTCAAAAGCGGTTTCGACGAAGAAGTGTACCTGACGGAAGTCCACGCTGCGCCCTTTGGAGAAGGTCTGCATGGGATAAAAGACGGCTCCGCGAGCATGTCCCGCTTCGGGAAAGAGGGTCAGGGGCATCGAGCCTGCGGTATGGGCAAAGAGAGCCTGTTCGCGATGGCTATGCAGTCGAGCAACCACCTGCGGCAGCACAGCATCAGTGACACTCAGCAGGTAAAGGTCAGCCGTGGTGCAGACATCGTCCACACAGCCCCATACGGCACGGCATCCGAGCTGTGCAGCCAGCGTCTCGGCCGAGGCACGTGTCCGGCTCCACACCTCCACGACCTCTGCCCCACTCGCCTGCAGTGCCGGAGCGAGGTTCGAAGCCAGCCGTCCGGCACCGATAAATACTATGCGCATCTTCGAGGTCACTCCTTCTCTGGTGCGAATTCGCCGACGTGCACCTTCTCCCAAAGCAGGCGGTCTTCGTTGAAAGGTTTGCGCTCCATCCCCTTGTGGCCTATGGCAACGATGCTCACCACCTGTAGCGGTTCGGGGATATGCAGCAGGAAACGAACGATATGATCGGCGGGTTCACCCTCGGCCGTGTAGCGCTCGCGCACCTGAATCCAACAGGCTCCGAGGCCGAGGTCTTCAGCCTGATATAGTAGCACGGTGCTGGCCACGCTGGCATCCTCCACCCAGACATCGCTCTCCGAAGGGTCGCCACAGACGACGACGGCCATCGGGGCACCCGCAAGGAAATCGGCACCCTGAGCCTTGCACATCGACAGGCGTTCCAGCATCGCCTTATCGTCGACGACGATGAAGTGCCACGCGTGCTTACCCTTGCTGGAGGGTGACATCAGCGCCGCGCGCAGCAGCGTCTCCACCTGCTCGGCGGAAAGAGGCTCGTCGGTAAACTTACGCATCGAGCGGCGCAGGCGCACCAGTTCTGAGAAGCTTTCCATAATTATTTGTCTCTGTTTACGTGATTAACGGGGCAAAGGTAGGAATAAAACCACAGACTTCAAAGAAAATGGAGATTTTCTGTAACGAATGCAAGAAAACTTCACACTACAACCTTCGATTTTCAAAACTATTCACTACCTTTGCAGCCATGAATACAGAGAACCCGGAGTTGAGTCTGGCCCACGACTTCGCCTTGTACACCCACCGCCACCTGTTCCTGACAGGCAAGGCAGGCACAGGAAAGACGACTTTTCTGCGCAACCTACAGAGTGTCACACACAAGCGGATGGTCGTCGTGGCGCCCACGGGCGTGGCAGCCATCAACGCTGGCGGCGCCACCATCCATTCTTTTTTCCAGTTAGCACCGGGGTTGTTCGTGCCGGGTCGGATGGCGGCAGGCAAAGGTCCGGGACACCGCTATGCTTTCTCACGGCAGAAGCTGGATCTGATCCGTACGCTGGACCTCCTTGTCATCGACGAAGTATCCATGGTGCGGGCCGACCTCATGGATGCCATCGACGACGTGCTGCGGCGTCTGCGACGTTCCGACCAGCCTTTCGGCGGCGTGCAGTTGCTCCTTATCGGCGACCTGCAGCAGCTGGCGCCTGTGACGACAGACGAAGAGTGGGCCGTACTGCACGAGGTGTACAACACGCCATATTTCTTCTCGTCCACAGCTCTTCGCCAGACCGACCTCGTCTGCATCGAGCTACACCACGTCTACCGCCAGCAGGACGATGCCTTCGTCCGGTTGCTGAATGCCGTGCGCGACAACCGCCTCGACAGCACACTGCTGCAAGCACTCAACGCCCGCTACCGTCCGTCCTTCCGCCCGCCAGCCGACGAGGAGTGGATAACGCTGACCACACACAACGCACAGGCCGCGCAGCTCAATGCGCGCCGCCTGGCTGAGTTGCCGACGCCCGAGGCAACGTTCGACGCCACCGTGAAAGGCGATTTCCCCGAACAGTCCTACCCCACCGACGCGCATCTCACCCTAAAGGTGGGGGCGCAGGTGATGTTCTGCAAGAACGATCCTTCGCCTGCAAAAGCTTACTACAACGGCCGCATCGGTCGGGTAGCCGGCATCAGCGGACAACGCGTCACCGTGGTTTCCGGCAGCGACCGCATCGAGGTGGGACCACTGCTGTGGGAGAATACGCGCTACGCCACCGATGCCACCACGGCCACCATTCGCGAAGAGGTCGTGGGGACGTTCGCTCAGGTGCCGCTGCGCACGGCGTGGGCCATCACGATTCACAAGAGTCAGGGCCTCACCTTCGACCACGCCATCATCAACGCCGGACGGGCCTTCTCCCACGGGCAGGTCTACGTGGCACTCTCGCGCTGCCGCACGCTTCAGGGGCTGGTGCTCTCCACCCCGATTCCGCCCGGTGTTATCACCACCGACCCTGACCTTCAGCCATTCTACGCCTACACCGAAGCACACGTGCCCACCCTCGCCACCTTGCAGGCGGACCGCCGCCGCTATTTGGGCGACGTGCTCTGCAGCATCTTCGACTTCACAGAAATCAGTATGCTGCTGCGCCACTTTGTGCGCCTCACCTCTGAATATATCCCCTACCACCCCACTTATGTCGCCTCTGTCAGCACAGCCGCCACACAGACCGATGCGCGACTGTCAGCCGTCGGCGTACGCTTTCAGGCGCAGATACGGCAGTTGCTGCCCGCGGCTGAGACCTTCGAGGACAACCCACACCTGCAGCAGCGCGTGCAGGCGGCGATGACCTACTATTGCAAGGAGACTGCCGCCATCCTCAACGACCTGCTGGAAGCAGAACTGCCCGAGACGGACAACGCCCGCGGCCGCGACCTGCTGGAACGCCAACTGACGGACCTGCGCACTGCCTTCCGCGAGAAGATGAACATCTTTATTGCCTGCATGGGGGGCTTTTCGATGAAAGCGTATTTCGATGCCAAAGCCAAGGCGCAGGTCTCGCCCACGGAAGAGAAAAAAGGAGGGCGCAGGAAGCGCGTAACGGGCTTCGCGCCGGCAGAAAGCAGCGCCCCACGTAAGGCCAGCCGAAAGACTGCCGCAAGCGCAGACAACACAGCGGCCGACAGGGAGTCGCCCCTCTATCAGAAGCTCCTGCGATGGCGCACCAACGTCGCCACCGAGCGTCGCCTGCCGCCCGCATACATCATGCCCATGCGTACGCTCATGGCTATCATGCAGGCACGACCGCAGACACACGAAGCACTGGCCGAGATTCCTGGCATCGGCCCCAAGACGCTCGAAGCCTACGGGGCGGAACTGATTGAAATATTGAAAAGTTGAAACATTAAAGGTGTCCTATTAATTAACAAATTCTCTATGAATTATCTTTGTTTGCTCTTGCCTCTTTTCGGCATCTTTGCCTCCAATCCCTTGAACCGTAGCCCGCTACGCTTCGGCGGGATTGAAATCGGATCTGCCCGAAAAGAGCCAAAGAGCCATTCAAAGCTAATTTATAGAACCCACCTAAACTGACAGATATGAAGCAAGCGTTGGTCCTGGCTGCCGGACTCGGCACACGCCTCAAGCCTTACACCGATTCGATGCCGAAAGCCCTCGTACCCGTGGGCGGCAAGCCGTTGCTGTGGCATACCTTGCAGCGTCTTCATCGCGCAGGCTACGCGCGCGTCATTATTAACATACACCATTTCGGCGACCAGATACTCCGCTATCTGGACCAGCACGACCGCTTCGTCGCCGATGCACGCTGCCTGGACGACCGTCTCGGGATGGACATCCATATCAGCGACGAGCGCGACCTGCTGCGCGACACGGGCGGCGCCCTGCGCCATGCACGCCCGCTGATTCTGCCGGACCGTCCGTTGCTGGTACACAACGTGGACATCTTCTCCGACCTCGACCTGCACGCCTTGGAGCAGAACGGCGACGACACCGTCACGCGGCTCGTCGTCAGCGAACGGCAGACACAGCGCTACTTGCTGTTCTGCCCCGACGACCTGCAGCTGCACGGATGGACCAACACCGCCACGGGCGAGCTGCGCGGACCTGTCGCCGACACGCCGCAGCAGGCTGCCTCCTGTCGCCAGCTGGCTTTCGCCGGCATCCACCTCGTTGCCCCCACGCTGCTACCGCGTCTGGAGGCATGGCCGGAGCGCTTCTCCATCATCGACTTCTACCTCGACGCCTGCCGCCACGCCCCGGTCCGCGCTTTCTGTCCACCCCTCCTGCATCTGCTCGACGTCGGCAAGCTCGACACCCTCGCGCAGGCGGAAGAGTGGTGCCAAGGTCACACAAACGACTAATGACACTCTTGACACATGACACTCTTGACAC
>CAMVFC010000041.1 GCA_947166655.1 uncultured Prevotellaceae bacterium | reverse complement strand
GACGAATTTTCATGTCCTCTTGTGTGTTTCAGTACACAGGCTGAGGGAAAAATAATTCGTCCAATTCGTGAAATTCGTGGTCTGAAAGCAAAAAGTCCTCCCTTGTGCTTTTGGCGTATCTGCAGCCCCTGGCCTTCTGATGATTTCTCTTATTGACAACGAATTAGACGAATTGGACGAATTATTTTCCTCTGCCAGTGTACCAGGACCCGCAAGAGGACATGAAAATTCGTTTAATTCGTGAAATTCGTAGTCTTAAAGAAAAATGTCCTCCTGTGTGCTAAAACGTCAGCAGCTGTTTGAGACGGCGGCGAGCACGCGCCCAGAGCGAGTTGGTGCGCGCATAGTACCGCTCGAAAGCCTGGCGCGCCTGCATGTTCTCCTCGATAGGCTCGATGCGCACGACGGGCAGCCGCTGCATGTACAGCTGCGAGGCATACGGGTCGCCGGCACGGCTGTGGGTGCCGCTGCCGTCGAAGCCCGTGTTGCGGACGAGGGAGCGCCCCACGTTGAGCGAGAGAATGCCTGCCAGGAAGAGCGAAGCGTTCCAGCGGATGGCCCACGAATTATTCTTACCTTCAATCTGGCGGCGCAGCATCCGCGTGAAACGGTAGCGGCCGTTGAAGTCAAAGCGACGGCATAGGCCTCGCGACTGCAGCTGATGCAGCAGGGCACGCCCGTCCGGGTTGAAGTGTCGCCAGGCCCGTTCCCACGTGGCCCATCCCCAGCTGCCGGTGAACAGAATGAGGAACGTGTCGGGCAGCGAGGCGTCCTGCGTGAAGTCGCACGCCTGGATGTGTCCCACGCGCGGCTCGTCGGCATACATGTCGAGGGCGTCGTTCATGAACTGCAGGAAGTAAGGTGCCACGACGAGGTCGTCCTCCACGACGATGACGCGACCGTAGCGGCGGGTGAGGGCGGTGACGCCGTCGATGACGTTCGCTGCCAGACCCCAGTTGCGCTCGCGCACCACGGTGTGTACTGCAGCAAAACCCTCCACATGGCTGATGAGGGCGCGCACCTCTGCGACGGCTGCCGCCGCTTCGGGACGGGCTGGCGCGTCGGCATAGATGAAGAGTTCGCTCTGCGCAGCCAGCGTGTTAGCGCGCAGCGACTCGATGGCTCGCCGCGCATGGTCGGGGCGGTTGTAGACGAAGAGAAGGACGGGGGCGAGAGACATGGGGGATTGAGGGATTGAAAGATTGAGAAATTGAAAAATTGAAGGGTTGAGAAATTGAAATATTGAAATATTGAAAAATTGAAGGATTGAGAAATTGAAAGTTTGGAAAGCTGGAAGAATGAAAAATCGGAGGCCTGAAAGAATGGGAAATTGAGGAATGGGAAGATAGAACCCTGGAAAGACCGAAGGGCCGGCGGGCTTACGCCAGCGCCTGCGGGTCGTGGGCCGACAGGCGTCGCGTGCGCAGGACTTCGCGTGTGCGTCCCAGCAGACGCAGGCTGATGCCGACGTAGAGGCGGGCGTCTGAGAAGCGCCCTGCCAGCAGCGCCTTCACGGATTTCTTCAGCGGAGCCAGCACACCGAAGGCAAAGGCCGACGGCAGCGAGCGACCTATGTGGGCGTACTCGGCCAGGTGGAACGTGCCTTCGACGTGGAAGAAACGTTTGCGGCTGGCCGGACGGAACTCGCGGTCGTGGCAGGCGAAGGTGTGAGGCAGGTATCCTATGCGGAGGCCATGGTAGTGCAGGCGATGGACAAGATTGAGATCCTCGCCGTAGTGGTAGAAGAGCGGCGCGAAGAGTCCGATGCGCTGCCACGTGGCTGTGGGCACAAACCATACGGCGGCATCGATGAAGGAGGCCTCCGTGAGGTCGGCATCGGGCAGGCTGTCGAGGCTGGTGAGGTGGGTGTAGGTGGCAAAGCCGTGCTCGGGCTTGTCGCCATTCCCCGTGAGGTGTACGGGCGAGAGGATGCCGAAGTCGCGGTGCTGCCGATGGGCTTCTGCCAGCCGCTGCAGGGTGTCGTCCTCGCACAGCCAGGCGTCGGCGTTGAGCAGCAGCGTGGCCTCGTAGCCTTCGTCGAGGGCGCGCTTGAGGCCGAGGTTGTTGCCGCGGGCAAAACCCAGGTTCGCTCCGTTCTCGATGAGCGTGACGTCGGGGTAGTCTCGGCGGATGCGGTCGACGGTATGGTCCGTGGAAGCGTTGTCCAGCACCAGCACATCGGGTCGCAACGTCTGCCGGCGCAGGCTTCCCAGGCAGCGGTCGAGCCAGGGCTCGGCATTGTAAGTGACGATGATGGCAAGGACTCTCATGGGCGACGGACGATGGTGAGGGGCGTGCGGCCCAGCTTGGCAGCGGTCATGGAGAAGGTGCTGCCGGCCGAACCCATCAGGGCGCGGGCATGGGAGAGAAGGTACATCTCGGCCACGGCGTCGCGCATTCCGTCCAGCGAGCCACGCTCGGCAGCCCGGGGCGCCGTGAGTACGCGTGTGCCGAAATGGTCGGTAAGCGTTTTCTTCACCGCCTCCGAGTCGGTGGCCACGTAGAAACGTGTCGACGGGGGCAGCGCCTCCATGCGCTCGATGAAGAGCGACGTGGGACTCTGCTCCCAGCTCGTGCGGTTGTCCGTGCGGCGGATGTGCACCCCTACGAAGTCGGGGCCCAGCAGCTCCATCTGCTGACGCACGGCATTCTGAATGGGCGCGATGGGCACAAAGCCGTCGAAACTGTCGTCGGGAATAGCGGCATCGTCGGCGCAGAGGAAATAGACGCAGCTGGCCATCCATACGCTCTGCTGCCTGCACAGCGCCTTGAAATCGGCACCGGCGTTCATGAGACGTGTCGTCTCGGCCTCGTCGATACGGCGGTCGAAACGCAGTCGCTCGAAAAACTGAGGAAGCCAGAAGTTGCGGCGGCGGGGGCGGTCCAGGAAAAGGGCATCGGCCCACGTGGCTTCGCGCAGGCGCCCTCCTGCGGGCAGCGATGGCAGGGGCTCGAACAGCTCATCGAAGCGGCAGCCCAGGCCCCAGTCCTTGAACCAGATAATGTCCAGGCGTGCATCAATCTGGCGTGCCAGACGCGTGGCGGCGGCGATGGCCTTCATGCGATTGGCCAGGCCACCTGCGGGAACCAGTGTGATGCTGCTCGTTTTCAAGGGACGGGGGAGAGTAGTGGCCTTGTCAGAAGTGGAACTTCCACGCCGCCATAGACAAAGCGATGTACCAAAGAATGATGCAGGCAAAAGCCGTGACGCCCAGAGGCAGAAGGAGCAGGCAGCCCGCAAGGAAGATGTACTTCACGCGGTTGTCCTGCCAGGAGAAGTTCTTGAACTTCAGGGCGAAGAGCGGAATCTCTGCTATCAGCAGGAAACAGAACATCAGCATGAAGAGAAAGAGGAAGACCGCATTGAAACGCGGCGAAACCAGCCATGAGAGTTCGCCCACAATGAGCGACGACCAGAACAGGGCGTTGGCGGGCGTCGGGAGGCCGATGAAGGACGTCGTCTGCCGCTCGTCGAGGTTGAACTTGGCCAGACGGAGTGCCGAGAAAGCGGCCATGAGGAAGGCCGTGTACGGCAGATAGCTGCTCAGCGGCTGCAGCCATTCGGGGTAGACCACCAGGCCGAACAGCTGGAAGACCATGGCGCTGGGGGCGACACCGAAGGTGACAACGTCGGCCAGCGAATCCAGTTCCTTGCCGATGGGCGAACTGATATGGAGGGCACGGGCGGCCATGCCGTCGAAGAAGTCGAAGACAGCGCCCAGGATAATCATAATCATCGCCCACTCGAAGCGGGCATGAAAGGCTGCACCTGTAGCCATGCAACCACAAATGAGGTTGCAGCAGGTGAGTGCGTTGGGGAAGTTAAGGAGCATGGTGTGCGGTTTGTTGTGGATGGTCGTCTGTTCGAAGAACTTTAGAAGAGACGCGCGATGATGGTCTCGTTGCCGACGGTCTTTTGTCCCACCTCTACCAGAGGCTTGGCGGTGAGAGGCAGATAGACGTCTACGCGCGAACCGAACTTAATAAATCCCATGTGCTCGTCGATGCAGCACTCTTCACCCTCTGAGGGATAAGTGACGATGCGACGGGCCACAGCCCCGGCCACCTGACGGGTCAGGACTTCTGTGCCCTCGGGCGTTTCGATGACGACGGTGGAGCGCTCGTTGTCGGTGCTGGCCTTGGGCAGCCAGGCCGCCTGGAAGCGTCCGTTGTGGTGACGAACCAACTTGACCGTGCCGTCCACGGGAATCCAGTTGGCATGGACGTTGAAGACACTCATGAAAATACTGATCATGAGGCGACGGTCATGGAAATATTCGTTCTCGTCGACTTCTTCTACGACCACCACTTTACCGTCGGCAGGTGCCAGGACAGTGCCCTCGGTGTCGCCCTGAAACAGACGGATGGGGCAGCGGAAGAAATTGATAATCACTGCGTAGAACGCAACAGCGATGCCCACAATAATACCAAAGGGCACCGAGCTGAACCCGAACAGATAGCCTGTCAAGACACACACCGCCGTCAGTGTGCAGCCGACGACAATAAGCGTGTGTGTACCTTCGCTGTGGAGGCGTATGTTCTTCTTTAGTTTTCTGAGTCGTTTTGCCATTTATAGGGCCCTGACGGGCCATTTTGTTCTAATTCCGAGACAAAAGTAGTCATTATTTAATAAGAGACAAAATAAAACGTCTTTTTTTTGGTGGTTTGCCGAAAGAAATGTACTTTTGAGCCCGTTTTCTGAAATCCATCTCCCGCAAGAAACTATGCAAGACTTCGTACACCTACACGTTCACACCCAGTATTCCCTGCTTGACGGACAGGCCAGCATTCCGAAACTGGTCGACAAGGCTGTCAAGGACGGAATGAAGGGCATGGCCGTCACCGACCATGGGAACATGATGGGCATCAAGGAGTTCTTCAATTATGTCAATAAGAAGAATGGAAAACTGAAGGCTGAAGGTAAAGAACCGTTCAAACCCATCTTCGGATGCGAGATGTATGTAGCCGAGCGCACGCTCTACGACCGCGACAAGGAGCTGGACCGCCTGCGCTACCACCTGATTGTGCTGGCCAAAAACGAGAAAGGCTATCATAATCTCGTGAAACTGGTCTCGAAAGCATGGGTGGACGGCTTCTACAACCGTCCGCGAACCGATCATCATGAGCTGGAACTGCATGCAGATGGACTCATCGTCTGCTCGGCTTGTCTGGCCGGCGAAGTGCCTCGACAGATTCTGGCCGGAGACATTGCCAAGGCTGAGGAAACCATTCTGTGGTATAAACGCGTCTTTGGCGACGATTACTATCTGGAGATACAACGGCATAAGGTGACCGACCCCAATCAGCGTGCCAACCGTGAGACGTACCCCCTGCAGCAGCAGGCCAACGCCGTGATACTGGAACTGGCCAAGAAGCATGGCGTGAAGGTGGTGTGCACGAACGACGTGCATTTCGTGGACGAAGACAATGCCGAGGCGCACGACAGGCTCATCTGCATGGCTACCTCGCGCGACCTGGACGACCCCAAGCGTATGCTCTATTCCAAGCAGGAGTGGTTCAAGACACGCGCCGAGATGAATGACATCTTCTCCGACGTGCCCGAGGCGCTCGCCAATACCCTCGAGGTGCTGGACAAGGTGGAGACGTACAGCATTGACCATGCTCCCATCATGCCGAACTTTGCCATCCCTGCCTCGTTCGCTACAGAGGAAGAGTATCATCAGCGCTTCACGGACCAGGAACTCTTCGATGAGTTCACGCGCGACGAGAACGGCAATGTCGTCTGCTCCGACGAGGATGCACAGAAAAAGGTGAAGCGTCTCGGAGGCGTGGACAAGCTCTATCGCCTGAAACTCGAGGCCGACTACCTCGGAGCACTGGCCCGTCAGGGTGCGGAGCGTATCTACGGATCGCCGATACCCGATGAGGTGGAAGAACGAATCAAGTTTGAACTGCACGTGATGAAGACGATGGGTTTCCCGGGATACTTCCTCATTGTGCAAGATTATATTAACGCTGCTCGCTATGAACTGAACGTCAGCGTCGGGCCAGGGCGTGGCTCGGCTGCCGGATCTGTGGTCGCATACTGCCTGGGAATAACGAAGGTGGACCCCATCAAGTATGACCTCCTTTTCGAACGTTTCCTCAATCCCGACCGTATCTCCCTGCCTGATATCGACGTAGACTTCGACGACGACGGCCGCGGAAAAGTCCTTTCATGGGTGACACAGAAGTACGGCGAGAACAACGTGGCACACATTATTACTTATGGCACCATGGCCACCAAGTCGGCGCTGAAGGACATGGCACGTGTTCAGAAAGTGCCTATCGACGTGACGACGGCTCTGGTGAAGAGTATTCCCGACCGCTTGCCGGATAACCCCGACGGCACGCCGCGCAAGATGAACCTGTCGAATGCCATTGCCTGCGTGCCCGAACTGCAGCAGGCGGCCGCATCGCCTGACGCTGTCATGCGCGACACGATCCGCTATGCGCAAATGCTGGAGGGCAATGTCCGCAACACAGGTGTCCATGCGTGCGGCGTCATCATCTGCCGGGACGATGTGAGCGACTGGGTGCCGGTCAGCACGGCCGACGACAAAGACACGGGCGAGAAGCTGCGCTGTACACAGTATGAAGGCTCCGTCATTGAGGACACCGGACTCATCAAGATGGACTTCCTCGGCCTGAAAACACTGAGTATCATCACCGAGGCGGTGGCAAATATTAAGGACAGCCTGGGCATCGACATCGACATCGACCGCATCGACATCGACGATCCCGCTACCTATCAGCTCTATTGCGATGGGCGTACCGTCGGGACCTTCCAGTTTGAATCGGCCGGAATGCAGAAGTATTTGCGCGAACTGCAGCCGTCGACGTTCGAGGACCTGATCGCTATGAATGCACTCTACCGCCCGGGGCCGATGGATTACATCCCGGATTTCATCGACCGCAAACAGGGACGCAAGCCTGTGGAGTACGACATTCCCTGCATGGAGAAGTACCTCAAGGACACGTATGGCATCACTGTCTATCAAGAGCAGGTGATGTTGCTGTCCCGTCAGCTGGCCAACTTCACGCGCGGCGAGAGCGATACGCTGCGTAAGGCGATGGGTAAGAAGCTCAAGGACAAGCTGGACCACATGAAGCCGCAGTTCATCACACAGGGACAGGCCAATGGTCACGACCCCGCCGTCCTGGAGAAAATCTGGGGCGACTGGGAGAAGTTCGCCTCTTACGCTTTCAATAAGAGTCATGCGACGTGCTATTCGTGGGTCGCTTTCCAGACGGCGTGGTTGAAAGCCAACTTCCCGGCTGAATATATGGCTGCAGTGATGAGCCGAAGTCTCGATGATATTTCTGAAATCACCAAGTTGATGGGAGAGTGCAAGGCGCTGGGCATCAACGTCCTTGGCCCAGACGTGAACAAGAGTCGGCAGAAGTTCTCGGTCGATGATGAAGGCAATGTGCGCTTCGGTCTCGGTGCCATCAAAGGGCTTGGCCTGCAGGCTGTGGACGCCATCATCGAAGAGCGAAAGAACGGAGCTTACGGCAGTGTCTTCGATTTCATTCAGCGTGTGAGTCTTCCCAGCGTGAAGCGCAGCGGACTGGAAGCGCTGGCATTGAGCGGAGCGCTCGACTGTTTTTCAGATATCCGCCGCGAGCAGTATTTCACTCCGAATGCGCGGGGCGAACTGTTCATAGACACACTTGTCCGCTATGGAATGCTCTATCAGGAAAGCAAGCAGACGGCAGAGAACTCCCTCTTTGGCGATTTCGATGCGGTCGAAGTCACGACGCCCCCCGTGCCCCAGCAGTATGAAGAGTGGAGCACCCTGGAACGTCTCAACCGCGAGCGCGACCTCGTCGGCATTTACCTTTCGGCGCATCCCTTGGACGACTTCGCTATTATCCTGAAGGATGTGTGCAAAGTTCATACAACGGACTTGCAGGAACGTGAGAAGCTGGTGAACCAAGACGTAACGTTCGGCGGCATCGTGACTGCCGTGCGAAAGGGAGTCGGAAAGAGCGGGCAGCCATTCGGCTTCGTCACGCTTGAAGATTATGAAGGTAGCTTTGAGCTGCCGCTTTGGGGACAAGACTGGGCCACGTGGGGTATGTATATGGAAGTGGGCAGCTCTGTCTTCATTACGGCCCGTATACAACCGGGCAAGTACAATCCGAACCGAATAGAAATAAGTATAGGGAAGGTGGAGTACCTCAGCGATGTGAAGGATAAACTCGTCGAAAGCATCACTATTCGTGTTCCGCTGGATAGCCTGACGGAGGACGTCGTACTGACTTTCGAGGAACTTGCAGACAGGAATCCTGGTTCGGCCGAGCTTTTCTTCCAGATTTCCTCGCCCGAGATGCCTAAAGCGCTGAAGCTGCATAGCCGGACGCGACGTATCAATGTGACGAGCGAGCTGGTCAATTTCGTCAATGACAATCCGCGCATGACTTATGTCATCAATGAAGAATAAACATTATATCAATTACATAACTTAAAAAACATTTATCATGGCATTAGCATTCACAGACTCAAATTTCGACCAGTATCTGGGCGAAGGGAAACCAATGGTAGTTGATTTCTGGGCCACCTGGTGCGGTCCCTGCAAGAAGGTGGGACCGTACATCGAGGAACTGGCAGAACAGTATGCCGATCAGGCTATTATCGGTAAGGTCGACGTCGACGAGAACGACCAGCTGGCCATTCGCTATGGCGTCCGTAACATCCCGACGATTCTCTTCATCGACAAGAACGGTGAGATCGTAGACAAGCAGATCGGCGCTGCACCGAAGGCTGCGCTCGAGGCAAAGCTGCAGAGTATTCTGAAATAGTCCCTTACTCCCAAAGACTTACAACAATGGAAGAAGACTTCCTGAAAGAAGCCGAAGACGACTTGCGCACCGTAGAGTTCATCCGTAACTATCTGCCTCAGGAGCAGAAAGAGAAGTTCACGGACGACGATCTCTTCTATTTCATTGACCTCCTGGCCGACTACTACGTGGAGAGCGGCCTGCTGGAGCAGGAGCCCGACGAGGATGGTTTTGTCGATATCGACACGGAAGCCATCGCGGAAGCCATCGCCAAGCGCGCCAAGGCAGATAAGTACGGCGATTTCTCGGCCGAGGATCTGCTATGGGTGGTGCAGGGCGAGTTGGAGTACGGTGAAGAAGAGTAGGCGCGTCAGAAGCGCAGTCTCAGTTGCGCACCTATTTCCATGGGGCGTGTGTACTGCGCGAAGCTGCGCTGCATAGTCTCGAAGTAAAAGGCCTGATAGCGGGTCGACAAAATGTTATGGGCATAGAGTGAAAGCTCTGTGCCCTCTTTGTATAGTGTGATGCGTCCGTTCAGGTGTCCTGCAAAGTTCTGATGAGCGGTGTTTTGTTCGTTCCAGTAGATGCGTCCGGCCCCACAGTAATTGGCATGGAGGCAGATGGCGTCCAGCCAGCGACCGGCAGCCAGCGGCCATCTTTGCGTGGCTCCCACATGGAGCGTGTGCTGCGGCACGAAGGGCACGAAGTTGGTGTTGTCGTTGCGGAACTTAGCCTGTGTGAAGCCGTAGCTCAGGCAGATGTTCAGCTGGTCGGTGAGCTGTGCGCGAATTGCGGCTTCGGCGCCGATGCTTCGGCTCTTGCCCGAGTTGACCGTCACGCGTCCGAGTCCGCCTGCCGACATCTGAGAAACCTGCTGGTTGCGTGTCTCCATCCAGAAAGCAGCGACGTCCGCCTGCACGCGGTCGTCAAAGAGGTTCAGGTGGCTGCCCACTTCGAAGTTCCAGGAAGTCTCTGGCTTGTACCAGGTGGCGGCCTGCACATCCGTGGGTCGTTCCGCAGACATCGACTTCAGGATATGCTCCACGGTGGCTTTGGCCACTTCGGGCATTGACGGCTGTTCGTAAACGACGGGCAGGGTCGATGCCGTCACGTTCTGTAGGATGCGCGTCTGCATTCGGCTTTGCAGCAGTTCGCTGAACAGCTGAATGTTATATCCTCCCGACCGATATCCGCGGGATACGGTGGCGTAGATGTTGGACGAAGAGGCCTTGTCCCCCAGTGTATAGAGTAGTGTCAGTTTAGGGAGAAGCTGCACATAGTCGCTGTGCAGGTCGCCTTGCAGCCCGTCGTCTACGCGGAAATGCGTCTCGGGAACCAAGGTCATGCCGTCGCGCACGCTGCCGTCAGGGTAGGCGAGTCTTCCTCCGAGACTATAACTCTGGTCGAATCCGTACCAGGTGTGGTAGCGAAGATCCATCCGCTCATAATCCAACCGCAGTCCTGCGGTCACCTGCAGTCGGTCTATCCCGAACGGGCGGTTCAGCGTGCTTTGGTGGAAGACGGCCAGGTTGGTGGCGGGTGTTTTGTAGGTGCCGGGGAACGCCAGCTCGTTGCCCAGTATTAAATTGTTGAAGGCAAAGCTCATGGTATAGTCGGTCGAGCTAACCGAAGGCATGTGGCTGTTGGCCTGATGATTGATGAGACCGTTGAGCCAATCGAGGCCATCATCGTGGAATGTGACTGGGGCTTCCGTGCGGGTCCATTGCCTGATGGCCGACAGGCCGAAGATCCATTCATATATATTATTAAGGTGTAGCTCCTTTACGGCGTTGTTCTTCAGCATCACCTCCTCAGAGAGCGTGTTGGCATTCTGGCGCTGAGTGAGGGTGTACAGGTTGCGGTCGGTGAAATCCTGGTCCAGATCCATACGGTCGTGCAGATGCTGAAATCCTGTAACGCTGGTGAGGGTGACGTTCTTCCACCTCTTTTCAGCCGTCAGGCCTACGTTCGTGAGGTTGCGCCGGTAGCCGCTGTGGTTGTCGTATGCGATGTGTCCGACGGCAGTCTGCGGTTCGGGCGTGGTGGGGGAGCCGACGATGCCTCGATATTCATAAGGGTATCCGCCC
This sequence comes from uncultured Prevotellaceae bacterium, assembly GCA_947166655.1. Lineage (GTDB taxonomy): Bacteria > Bacteroidota > Bacteroidia > Bacteroidales > Bacteroidaceae > Physcousia. The sequence goes on along the minus strand of CAMVFC010000041.1, from coordinate 14,046 downwards.
TGTTTCAGCCATTCGTGGCTGAGCGTGAGGTCAAAGTCCAGGCTCGTGTCGGGCTTGAAGATAAATCGCATGCGTGCGCCCAGGTCCTTCTGGTCGTCCATGCGTTTGTCGTCGCGTGCCTCATTGCGGAAGTATCCGCCGTCGATGTCGCCGAAGAGATGGCCGCTGAAGGCAAACTTCTCGCTGATGCGATGATAGTGCGTCAGATTCAGCCTCCATCGTCCTATGCCTCCTCCGTCGTTGCGCCCAGAAGGAGCATTCCCGACCACGTGGCTGCCGTCCAGGGTGATGTCAGTGCCTTGATATTGCATCGGGTTCTTGGTGTAGACGCGGACGACGCCTCCCATGGAGTTGCGTCCGTAGAGCGTCGACTGCGGACCGCGAAGCACGTCCACGCGGTCCACGTTGGAAAAGTTGAAGTCGTAGCTGGCGGGCGAGACCTGCGGCACGCCGTCCACGTAGAGTGCTACGGCTGGCGTGCCCATGCGCGAGCCAATGCCGCGGATGTAGACGCTCGTTGTCAGGTGCGATCCGTAGGAGGGGATGAAGAGGTTGGGCACCTGCATGGAGAAATCTTTGATACCCGTGAGTCCTTCCTGCCGCATGTCGCTTTGTGAAAAGGCAGAAGAGGAAAGAGGCTGCTGTCGCATGCGCTGTCTCTCTTTAGGCGTGGACACCACGACCACTTCCTCAATCTCTGTCGTGCGGAGTGAGTCGACGTCTTCCACTGTCCGCACATGCAGAAGAGACGCACAGACAGGCGAGGGGAGGAGGCAGCAGAAGAGGAATAGGATGGAGTACGTGGGTATTTTTTTCATGAATACTTTGGGCATAGAATCTTAAATTGCGGCGCAAAGATACAACAAAAACAGAACGTATGGAAAGAAAAAGTAGGTAATCCGCTGTCGAGGGTGCAGAATACCTAATTATTTTTGTGCGTGTGTGGGAGAAAAGCCTTACCTTTGCAGCCGAATTTCAACCAAACAATAAAACGAAGAAGAACAATGAACAAGAAAATCTCTCTCATGGCTTTGGCCCTGCTTGCGGGCGCTGCCTTTGTCAGCAGCTGCACCGATGACGATGAATCCACTCCGGTCCGCGAAGAATCCAGCCTCATCCGCTTCTATACAGGAACGACGATGGGCAGCAGTGTGCACTTCCAGGATATGCCTTCCACCAGCTCTGATACGGTTTACGTCCGTGCCGCCAAGGCCAACAGTTCCAACTTCGACATCGTGTTCAAGAGCGATTTCTGGGGCGATGCCACTTTCGAGAACGTATCTGCCAAGAAGGTAGATGGCGTCTATCAGTTGTCAGACACCGAGGGCACCATCAACATGCCCCAGCGCCGTCCCGGAGTGGAAGAAGTCACCTACAAGGATTATCCTGCCACGCTCAAGGGCAGCACCATCCGTCTGCAGGGCGGTCAGGTCAGCGCCTTTGACTTTGTCATCGAAGCCAACCTGGGCGAGCGTGCCGGCATCTACGTGTTGGAGCTCAAGAATAACTAAAACTTTTCACGGTACTTCCTTTCGTCCTCATCCTCCAGCATGGAGAGGTACGAACGATAACGGCTCTCGGCAATCTCGTTGTTGCCGAGAGCTGTTTGTACTGCACAGCCGGGTTCGTGGGTGTGGGTACAGTTGCCGAAGCGGCAGTCCTGGCCGATGCGGAAGATCTCGCGGAAGTAGTGGCTCACCTCTTCGCGTCCGACGTCGAACGTCCCGAAGCCGCGGATGCCTGGTGTGTCTATGATGCAGCCTCCGCCCTGCAGGTCGTACATCTCGCTGAAGGTGGTGGTGTGCTGTCCTTGGTCGTGTGCGGCGCTGATGGCCGCCGTCTTGGCGCGTGCTTCGGGCACGAGCCGGTTCAGCAAAGTGCTCTTGCCGACGCCGCTGTTGCCGCTGAAGAGCGTCGTCTTCCCCCTGAGCAGCGCGCGCAGGTCGTCCAGCCCCTGGCCCGTTTCTGCCGACAGCGGCAGGCAGGTGTAGCCGAGGGGGCGGTACAGCTGCATGAGACGTTCGGCCTGCAGCCGTTGGTCTTCGTCGTAGAGGTCCGTCTTGTTGAAGAGGATGGCCACGGGCACGCGGTATGCCTCTGCCGAAGCCAGGAAGCGGTCGATGAAGGTGGTGCTGGTCTCGGGGTGGGCGATGGTGACCACGAGGGCCGCCACATCCACGTTGGCCGCTATGATGTGGCTCTGCTTGGAGAGGTTCGATGCGCGTCGAACGATATAGTTACGTCGGTCGTATATCTCCGTGATGAATCCTCCGCCGACTTCCACCCAGTCGCCCACGGCAACGGGATTGGTGCTGCGTATCCCGCGTAGTCGGAATGTCCCTTTCACCTTGCACGGCAAAAGCTGGCCGTCGTCCGTCCGGACGTCGTACCAGCTTCCAGTATTTCGTATGACGAGCCCTTTCACTTAGACCGTCATGATTTCCTTCTCCTTAGCGGCGAGCAGGGCTTCAATCTGCTTGACAAACTTGTCGTGCATCTTCTGCAGCTCGGTTTCGCCGTCCTTCTGGTTGTCTTCGCTGAGGCCCTCTTTGACGGCTTTCTTAAGCTGCTCGATGCCGTCGCGCCGTGCGTTGCGCACGCTCACCTTGGCCTGCTCGCCTTCCTTGCCGCACTGCTTGGCCAGCTGCTTGCGTCGTTCCTCGGTGAGGGGCGGTATGCCGATGCGTATGATCTCGCCGTTGTTCTCGGGCATGATGCCCAGGTCGCTGTTGATGATGGCCTTCTCAATGACTTTGAACATCGACTTGTCCCAGGGCTTGATGGCAATGGTGCGTGCGTCGGGCGTGGTGACGGCGGCACAGTTATTGATGGGCACCATCGAACCGTAGTTGTCGACGCGGATGCCGTCCAGCAGTTTCACGTTGGCCTTGCCGGCACGGATGTGTGAAAGGGCTTCTTCGAGGTACATCACGGCCTCTTCCATTCGCTCCTCGGCGGCGGAGAGGATTTCTTTCATGTCTGCCATGTATGTATAATGTTTTAAGATGTAATGTAGGTTGTCTCGGGAGTGAACGAGTAACGTCGCATCGTTCTTTCGGGGACAAAGATAAAGTTTTTTATTGATTCAAAGTGCCTTTTTGCTGAAAAAAAGGCCTGAAAGGTGCAAAAACTTTCAACTTTCATCTTTCAAATTTAAACAAATTACTATATTTGCCCCCGAAAAGGTCTTATCGACATGGATTTCGACTCTCAGATACAAGAATGGCTTGGACGTCTGTCGCCTATCTCTCTCGACGAGATGAGCGGCATCAAACTGATGAACCGCACCGACACGAAGTTCGTCACCTGCAAGCGTAAGCTGGCCGAGCTGCTGGAGCTGGCGCAGGGCAAGTACTTCGCCCAGCAGATTGACGGCAGCCGCATCGCCAACTATCGCACGGTCTACTGGGACACACCGGAGCATCGCTTCTACCTGGATCACCACAACGGCCGCGCTCCGCGCCAGAAGATACGCGTGCGTACCTATTTAGATTCAGACAAGACCTTCCTTGAGGTGAAGACCAAGAACAATCACGGACGCACGAAGAAGAAGCGCATCACCGTGCCCTCTCAGGAGCGGCAGGCCGTCATCGACGCCGGCGGCACGCCCTTCATCCAGGGGCTGACGGGCGCCACCTTCGACGACATCCTGCCTACCGTCCAGAACCAGTTCCAGCGCATCACGCTCGTCAACTACGGCAAGACCGAGCGCCTGACCATCGACTTCAACGTCCGTTTCCATAATTTCGAGACCAGCCTCGACGCCGAGACGGGCGACCTGGTGATTGTCGAGCTGAAGCGCGACGGCAATGTCTACTCGCCCATCCTCGAACTCCTGCGGCGCGTACACATCCAGCCCTCCGGCTTCTCGAAGTACTGCATCGGCTCGGCCATGACCAACGGGCGGCTGAAGAATAACATTTTCAAGTTCAAGATGGCGAAGATCAGCAAGCTCGTGGGCTACCGCTTCTCGGTCCCCCGGGTCTGACCCCTTGCCGTCGACTCCGAAAGAAAGTAAAACCTAACAATATTTCAGATGGACTTTACACAAATTAACTACGAGCTGGGCCAGCAATTCGGCCTCACGCTCCTCGACCCTCAGCAGTTTATCTCGCTGTCTCTGCGCTTCCTTGTCAACCTTATCGTGGTGACCGTCATCGCACGCTGCTTCTACTATCCGCGCAGTCACCGCCGCGACTACACCTTCATCTTCATCCTCATGGCCATGAGTATCTTCCTGCTGGTGAGCCTGATGGAAGGCGAGGGCATGAACATCGGAGCGGCGATGGGTCTGTTTGCCATCTTCGGCATCATGCGTTTCCGCACGGAAGCCGTTCCCATCCGCGAGATGACCTATCTGTTTATGCTTATTGCCTTGAGCGTGGTCAACGCCGTGGCGCATGGCGACTACCACCCGAAAGCCGACTATTGGGACGGCGTGGGCATCGTCACCATCCTCTTCGTCAACCTGGTCTTCGTGCTGATGGCGTGGATTTTCGAGAGCACGAAAGTCATGAACCAGGAGTGCTCCAGAATCATCCGCTACGACAATGTCAGCCTCATCACGCCCGACAAGCGCGAGGAGCTGAAGGCAGACCTCGAGAAGCGCACGGGCCTGAAGATCAATCGCATCGAGATAGGCATGATTGACTATCTGAAAGATTCACCCCTCATCCGCATCTTCTATGACGATCCCGAGGACGTGGGCAACAGCATCGCCCGCTTCGGCCGTATGCCGAAGGAGATCTGAGGGCGCGTGAGTCAGCCCCGCCCCAGTCCCTCCCCAGGGAGGCGTGCCCGGACAGGCAGCGGACAGACTGCCATGACCTCCCCTCCTTGGGGACAGTCCGAGGGGTGAGTTTCCCATCATGGATACGTGAATCCGTAAATTCCCTATAGCTAATTCGTAAATTCGATAATCCGATCATCCGTTATGACGAGACGTTATTTGATTGCCGCACTGCTGCTTCTGCCCCTGTCGATGGCCGCCCAGACGCCCGACGACGGCACGGAGAACCACGGTGCCGTATGGACAGAGGTGGGCGTCACGAAAGTCCTGCCCTATAATTGGAGCGTGGAAGCCGGCATCGGTTTCCGCACCCTCGACTGGTTCGACCATGCCAACCGCTTTGATGCCAGCATCGGCGTAGGCTACAAGCTGGGCAAGCATCTGGAGTTCGGCCTCGGCTACACCTTCATCGAGCGCCACTACCTCGAGACCACGAAGGCACATTACAACAGCGCCGGCGTCTACAACGGCTATAATGTCGATGCCGCCCACTGGATGCCGCGCCACCGTATCTCCTTCGACGTGACGGCCGACAAGCGTTTCTGGAAGACCCTGCGCGTCAGCCTGCGCGAGCGTTACCAGTACACGCACCAGAATGCGCGCACCGTGGACCGTGTCAAGTACCGCGCCGACAGCTACGATGCCGAAGGCAACATCACGGGCTGGGAAGAGCCCGAGCAGACCGTCAAGGAGAAGAGCGCCTGGGACCGTCACCTCCTGCGTTCGCGCCTGAAGTTCGCTCTCGACCGGAAAGGCTGGCAGTGGGAACCCTTTGTCTCGGCCGAGCTGCATAACGATATGTCGGCTGGCTGGCACCTGGACAAGGTGCGCTGCATTGCCGGCACCGAGTACAGCCTCTCCAAGCAGCACAAGGTCACGGCCGCCTACGTCTTCACCCACGAGAACGACGACGACGGCAACGAGAACATCCACGCCGTCAGCATCGGGTATAAGTTCAAGTTCTGAGGACGGGCAGCCCCGAATCCGTTAATCGTTAATCCGTTAATCTGTTAATCGTTAATTCGTAAATCCGTAAATATGAAAAGGTTTTTCCTGAGCTTCATGCTCGTCGTCGCCGCTGCCTTGCCGGCCGTGGCCGACGCTTATAACTATCTGACGCTGGTCACGGGTGCCACGGCGCAGAGCCTGTCCCTGACAAGCGTCAAGCGTATCACCTTCAGCGACGGCAACCTCGTCGTCGCCATGGCTGACGGCAGCGAGAGCAGCGTCGCCCTTTCGGCGCTGTCCTCCATCACTTTCACCGAGAACGCCACCTCCTCGGGCGTCCGCACCCTGGGCGGACAGGACGTCAGCCTGCGCATGGACGGCGGACGCCTCGTGGCCTCGGGCACGGGCGTGCTGACCCTGTACACGGCCAACGGGCAGCTGGTCCGCCGGCAGAGCATCCGCTCCGGCCAAGGAGAGCTGAGCCTCACGGCCCTCTCGCGCGGCATCTATATCGCACGTTTCGGAAACAAAACCCTTAAAATCGCCTATTGACCATGAAAAAGACATTACTCTCTCTGGCCCTGATGGCCATCGTATGCACGGCACAAGCGCAGTGGGTACGCGTCTGGCAAGGTGGTGAAAGCACCCGCTATGCCGTGGCCGAAGTCCCTGCCATCCCGTATTCCACCGTTGGTTCCTCGCTGAACATCGACGGCACCAACTACTATACCGAGTCCATCGACAGCATCACCATCGTCAATCCCGTCACCATCACCTGGGACGGCGCATCGGCCACCGTCGATATCCCTGCCAGCGTGGAGGGCGTCACGGCTGAGGTCAATGGCGGCGACGTCGTCATCAACAACGTCAACGTCTACACCGAGCAGGAGTTTGTCCTGTCGGGCACCTCGACGGCCGGTTCGCTCACCTACAACGGCTCCTTCAAGTGCAAGTTCCACCTGAATGGCCTCGACCTCACGTCCACCAGCGGCGCAGCCCTCGACATCCAGTGTGGCAAGCGCGTCGACCTCATCCTGGAGGACGGCACGACGAACAAGTTGGCCGACAGTGCCGGGGGCGAACAGAAAGCGGCCCTCAACTGCCAGGGCCACCTCGAGATAGCCGGTGGCGGCACGCTGTCCGTGGCCGGCAACTGCCGCCACGCACTTCGCTCGAACGAGTACCTGCTGCTGAAGAAATCCTTGGGCGCACTGACGATTACCGCTGCCGCCAGCGACGGCATCCACTGCGGCGAATACTTCCAGATGAACGGCGGGCAGGTCACCATCGGCGGCACTGCCGGCGACGGCCTGCAGGTGGAGACCGATGCCACCTCTGAAGAGGCCCTCAACGGGCAGTTCATCATGAACGGAGGCTCCATTCAGGTCGCCGTCACGGCACAGGACACCAAGGGCATCCGCCTGGACGCCGATGCCACAGACGCCACCATCGTTCCCCACATGCAGCTGCTTGACGGCACCGTCACCGTAGACCTCGCCGCCACAGCCCTCGGCAGCAAGGCCATCGCCAGCGACGGCAATCTCACCATCGGCAGCACTGCGACGGCTCCGGTGGTTACCCTCACTGTCGGTGCGGGCACCTATACCGACCCCACCACCGACGAGGAGAACCGCGCCACGGGGCTGAAGGCTGACCAGACGCTGACCATCGCCGGCGGCACCACCACGGTGTCGGCCACGGGCGCCAAGAGCCGCGGCGTGCGTGCTGCCACGCTGGTGGCCACCGGCGGACTGCTGACCGTCGTGAACACCGGCACGAAGAGTCAGGGCATCAAGCTCGATAACACCTTCCAGAGCGGGCAGGGCGGCACCGTCAGCGGCTCGTTCAAGTATTGAAGAAGGGAAAAATAAAGAACAGACCCACCAACAACAGACCCACCCCCAGCCCCTCCCGTGAGGGAGGGGAGAGCCTCCGGTTTGCAAAAGGATTGCATTGCGCCAGCTCTCCCCTCCCTCACGGGAGGGGTCGGGGGTGGGTCTTTTGTTAACTCTTAAGGGTTCTTGTAAAAACTCTTAAGGGTTTTGGGTAAAACTGCCAAGAGATTTTTGCAAAACTGCCAAGAGATTTTTGCAAAAGTGCCAAGAGTTTTTTCTCGGAGGGTTTTGCGTTCAGAATCGGCTTCCGAAGATGTTGAAGCGATAGGTGAAGGAGAGCATGGCGTAGGACGTGATGCGGTCGCTGTCCGAGTCGGTGCGGGCCGTGGCCGTGATGCTTCGGCTCACCATGTCGCGCTGCTGCAGGATATCGTTCCATCGCAGTGAGACCGTGGCCTGTCGCTTGCTGAGGAACGAGAAGCTGGCCTGCGCATTCCATATCCACTGGTTGGTGTTCATGGCGTCGTCGCTGTAGCCCCGTCGGCTCTGCTGGTTGACGTCGGTGGAGAGGTTGAGGCCGAAGAAGAAATTCATGTTGGCCGAGGCGCCGTAGGAGAATGAGTAGGTGTCCAGGTCGCTGGCCGCTGTCGCCGTGGCGCGTGCGCTGTGGTAGTTGAACGAGCCTCGCACGTTGAGCTCCAGCGTATTCTCGTTGAAGTACGTCTCGCGGTACGTGAAGCGTGCGCTCTGGCTGATGTTGTTGGAGTGGGTGACGTTCTTCAGGGTGATGCCCTGCTGATAGACGTATCCGTTGCTGGTGGTGTGGTTGTAGCTCGTCTCGCTGTTGATGCGGAAGCGCTGGTCGCGCAGCGCCGTGTTGAAGTGGAAGCCGGCGCGTCCGTTCCAGTTGCCGCTGATGTTGACGGGCATCGTGACGCGTGCGCCCGTGAGGTCGTTGTATTCGGTGCGGCTGACGGTGGCGTTCTGCGTGGCGCGCAGGTTGACGTTGGCATTGTACGAGCGCTGGTAGTCGGGCTGGTTCAGTCGCCACTCGGCGCGGAAGGTGTGGGTGAACGACGGCTTCAGGTGGGGGTTACCCAGGCGTATGTTCAGCGGGTTGGCGTTGCTGAGCGTGTCGGGGATCAGGTCTGTGATGGAGGGTTGGCCGCTCTGTCCGCCGTAGCGCGCCTCCACCTGGTGCTGTCTCGAGAAGCGGTAGCGGAAGTTCAGCGTGGGCGACCAGTTGACCACGGTACGCGAGACGTCGTAGTGTTTCCATCCCTTGGTGTAGTCCACGCTGTTCACCTGCGGCTGCACGTTGATGCCCACGTTGAAGCGCACCTTAGAATTCACCAGGCGGTACTGCAGGCGGATGTCGTGGTTCTGGTAGTGGTTCTCGGTGTAGTTGCACTGCGCCGTGTCGCGCGTGGCCAGGTCGAAGTGCCCCTCGTAGTTGTCGGTGCCGAGGGCATACTGGTCCACCCTCGGGTCGAAGATGCTGGCCACGGTGCGGTCGCGGTCGTTGAAGCGGTAGCTGTAGTTGTAGGAGAACTGCAGGAACTGTCCTGTGGCGATGGGTTCGGTGTAGGAGAACCGTGCCGAGAAGTTGCGGCCCACGTTGCGCGAGTCGTCGTACTGAATCTTATGATAGATGCTGTCTTGTCCCGTGATGGCCAGCAGCTGGTAGTAGTCGATCTGTGCGTAGCTGCTTTGTTCGCCGTCGTTCTGGTTGAAGCCGCCGCTGACGTTCAGCGTGACGTTGCGTCCCTTCTTCCGCAGACGCCTGTTGACCTGCAGCGAGAGCGACGAGCTGAGCTGGTCGCTGGCGTTGCGGTTACGGTTCAGATTGTGGTTCACGCCGATGCTTCGCAGCGACGAAAGTTGGGCCAAGGGGTCCTTCACCAGCGTGTAAGGGTCGTCGTTGAACGTGGCACTCTCGCTGCCGCTGTGGCTGCGGTTGCCGTTGATGCTGAACTGCGGGCGCAGCAGGATGTTCGTCATCGTGTCTGGCTTCCATTCGATACGCCAGTTGGTGGCGAAGGCGTTGTTATGGCTTCCGTTCTCGCTGCGGCGGTTGCTGTAGGCTGCATTGCGGTTCTCGAAGCTCTGCGAGTTACTCCAACTCTGCCCCGAGCTCTGGTTGAAACGGCCCGTCAGGCCTCCGTTGAGCTCCAGTTTGTCCCATTCCAGGTTCAGGCTGGCGGCGGCGTCCTGGTTCTCCTGCATGCCGCTGCCCTGTGTGTTGTTGGCGTTGCCGATGATGCTGGCCTTCTGCTTCTCCTGGAATCGGTTGACGTTCAGCCGCCCGTTGTAACGGTCGTGCGTGCCGTAGCCCGCGTGCAGCTGTCCGAACCAGCCGCGGCGCTTGTCCTTCTTGATCTCGAGGTCCAGCACCGTCTGCTCTTCGCCGTCGTCGATGCCCGTCACGCGTGCCAGGTCGCTCTGCTTGTCGTAGGCCTTCACCTTGTCCACGATTTCGGCCGGGATGTTCTTCAGCACCAGCTGCTGGTCGCGGCCGAAGAACTCTTTGCCGTCCACCAGTATCTGCTTCACGTCCTTGCCGTTGTGCGTGATTTTCCCGCTCTCGTCGATGACGATGCCGGGCAGCTTCTTGATCAGCTCCTCCACCATCGCCCCCGGGGGCAGCGAGAAGGCGGCCGCATTGTACACCACGGTGTCGTCCACGATGGTCATCTCGGGCAGCTTGCCCGTCACCACCGTCTCCTGCATCAGCGTGGCATCCTCTTTCAGCAAGACGTCCTGCACCTTCTTGTTTCCGCCTTTGCCCGTGAGTGCGAGTTGGAAGGACTGCGTCTTGAAGCCCATGAACGACACCTTCAGCGTGTACTGTCCGCCGGGTACGCCGGGGATGAGGAAGTGTCCGCCGTCCGTCGTCTGCCGTCCGGCCACCATGCGTCCTGTGGAATCGTTGACCACGACGCTGGCGCCCGGCAGGCCCTTCAGCGTCGAACTCTCGTACACCGTGCCGCGGACGTTGAACCACTGCGCCGCCGCCGGCAGCACTGCCAGACAGCACAGCACTGCCATCAGCGCGCGCCGGCAGCGTGCCGCGACGCTCATGGCGTAAGGTCGAGTCAAATCGTGACTTGACAATTTTCTATATGGTTGAGAATCAATCATTCAGTTCGTCCTTTCCTTCGCCTTGCCAACCTCAGACTTACGGCGGCAAGGCCCTCCGGCGGGAAGGGGTGGGGCAGGGCTGCTTCCCCCTTCCTTCTGTCTCTTATGACCGCCTCCGCCGCAAAAGGTTTAGTCGTCGGGCGAAAAAACTTTTCGATTTGTGAAGCCCCACCGCGCCCGGCGATTTGCCTCTGACGGCAGCACGGCGCTGCGCTTCATTAGAGAGAAGATGTGGGGAAAAAATGGAAAAAACAGAAGATATATCTATTATAATGATAAAAAGTTGGCACTTTTTTTGGCGCGTGTAAAAGCTTTTACTAACTTTGCCGCGCAAAAGCATGACCTTTAAGGGTCAGGAGTTTAAGCCGACGAATAAATATAATCAAAAATATCTATGCTTCATTCAATGTTCAAAACCCTTTCGCCGCGCGCTTTCTTCGGAAGATTCGCACTGGCGATGACGGCGCTGATGCTCGCCCTGCCTGTGTCTGCACAGATGTTTGTGGAAGAAAATTCCTTCAGAGCCTATCCGGTGACCAATACGATGGCCAGCCAAAAGGAAAACAAGCGTATAGATAACAACGCCAAAATCTGCGCCATTGTCCGCATCTACACCATCGAAAAGAACTTTGAGTTCGACGCAGGCGACTTCGGTCCTTACGGGAATCCCGAATATAAGACGGGCGAAGTGTGGGTGTGGATCTCTGAAGAGGCTCCCTATCTGGAAATCAGCCACCCCGAATTCGGCAAGTGCTCCTATAAGTTTCCCGAGGAAATCGAGGCAGGCCGCACCTATGAGCTGAAGCTCAACCCCGGTAACGGCCGCTACGTGAACATCACGGCCAGTGGCGTGGCCAGGGCCGAGGTAATCATCGACGGCGAAACCGTAGGGCAGACGCCCTTGAACAACTTCTTCCTCCGTTACGGAAGCCGACGCATTCAGGCGCGCTACAACCGCTTCCTGGCCGACACTCTCTTTAATGTGCCAAGCGGCAGCGGCACCATGTTCATGGATCTGCGCATGGTGGACCAGTCGCAGTTCTTCGGCAAGGTCAGACTGAACGCTGAGCGCCAGACGGATATCTACGTGCAAGGCAAGAAAGTGGCCACAGGCATATGGGATAATGAGCTGCGAGAAGGCTCCTACGACATCGTCACAAAGAAGGCCAACTGCAGCGATGCCGTCACGACAATCAACGTGAAGGCCGGGCAGGCCAACAGCTTTAAGCTCAGAGAGCCCGTGCCCCACACCGGACGACTGCAGGTGATCACCAAGCCAGCCACACGCGTAACGGCCCTCCTGGACGGACGCACACCCATCGACTTCACGCAGCCGCAGGCCCTGCCCGTAGGCCCGCGCTCCATCCTCTTCCAGCGTAAAGGCTATCACGAACTGGAGCATCAGGTCAATATCATCAAGGACAAGCTCATCGTCGACTCCGTCACCCTCGAGAAAATCTCGTTCCTGAAGTCCAAGGCATTCTACTTCGGCGGAGGATACTCCCTGGGCTCCCTGCCCGGACTCGAGGCCACGGCCGGCTTCATCTGGCAGAACCACGACCTCTCGTTCAGCTACTTGATCGGGATGGGCGCTTCAAACAATGTCTACTGGTACAACGCTGCCGGCGAACTGCAGAGCGGCCTGAACTATAAGATGAACGGCTGGAGCATCCGCTACGGCTACCAGCTGGGCCTGCTCGCACGCATCGGCGTGACGCCGCAGATAGGCTTCATGCAGCAACAGCTGACGGGTTCCGTCGTCGAGGGTACGGGCAAGTACGGCGATGGCGCCAAGGCTTCCATCCTCACCGTGGGCGCTAAGATCGTCGTGGCACCGTTCAACTACTGCTACCTCTTCGTGAAACCCGAGTACGGCCTTGCCATGAGCAAGGACGAGGCCTTCGAAGTCGTGGCCGACAAGGGCGACTTCACCGTGGGTGGCTTCACCGTCAGTGCCGGCGTCCACATCATCTTCGACCTCGGCAAGAAGAAATCAAAGAAATAAACTGCAGGGTTGAATAGTGAAGACTGAATACACGAAAATGAAATACTACCATATCATTCTTCCGCTTCTTGTCGCATGTCTCCTGGGAGCCTGCACGGCTGAAGGGCCAGAGATCAAGGACATGAAGGCGAGTTCCTACCGTGTGCAGCTCGGCGCCCGCCAGCGTGATTTCTCCATTACCGCCAAGAACGGTTCGGTTTCCGTCTCTGTGGAGGCCAACTGCTCCTGGACAGTGACCGAGACGAGCGATGACAGCGGTGCGTTTTCATGCTCGCCTACTAAAGGCGAAGGCAGCAAGACTCTTAACGTAACTGCGGCTGACAATACCACCGTTCAGGAGCGTAAGGCCTCCTACCGCTTCACGACGGCCGACGGTGTCTCCATGGATTTCCATGTGACGCAGGCCGCGGGCGACATCAGCCTCAACGTCTCTACCGAGAGTATCACCTTCGAATCCAAAGAAGGCACCCAGACGGCCACCTTCACCGTGGAGGCCAACACCGACTGGACCATCGTCAAAGACGGCCCGGCCGACTGGATCGTAGAGATCTCTCCGGCGTCGGGAAAGGCCAACATCGGCAGTCCTGCCACCGTTACGCTGAAGACCAACAGCGAGCGTCCCCTGAACAAGCAGGATGCCAACCTGATCGTCAACGCCACAGCTTCCGGCAAGACACAGACGGCTCGCGTCAACGTCTCGCGTGCAGGCATGGAGACCTTCATGACCGTTGCCCAGCCGAGTTCGACGATGAGCGAGCTGGGAGGCACGCAGCACATAGAGATCACCACCAACACCACCTGGAGTGCCGCCGTCACCAAAGGTGCCGAATTCGTCACACTCGCTACGAAAGAGGGCAGCGGCAATGCCACTGTGGACCTCACCTTCATGCCCAACGAGAGCCAAGAGGCCCGCACGGTAGAGGTGACTTTCCTTCCTTTGGACGGTGTCTCGCAGCTTCAGGCCGTGTGGACCATGACACAGGATGCCGGAACACTGCCGGCCATCACGGAACTCAAGCCGCAGTCCACCTCGCGCACCACGGCTGCCGTGACTTACGCCGTCGCGTCGGTCTCTGAGCTACAGAGCGTCTTCATCGAGTATGCCCTTGCCGACTCGCCCGAAGCCTTCGAGGCTGCCGAGAAAAAGACCGTGAGCGGCAACAAGGCTGCGAAGAGCGGAGCGTTCTCCCTCAGCGACCTTACCTCGGGGGCTGTCTACTACGTCCGCCTCACCGTGGAGAACAAAGTGGGCCGTGTCTCCAAGCTGGAACCGTTCGAGACGCAGTCGCAGCCGGGCAAGGACGACAACACTCCTCCGGGCCTCGATG
>CAMVFC010000040.1 GCA_947166655.1 uncultured Prevotellaceae bacterium | reverse complement strand
CAGATACAAAATCGAAATGCTTGGTGGAAACATCCCTTTCTTCTATCTGACGTTCAAAATTATATGACCTGTTGAACAGATATTTGGGTGGAGTGTCAAGTGCGTTGATAAATACAGCCATTTGATTAAACAATGTGCGTGTGGCTTCTCCTTTTTCTATCTTACTTTTAGACTTAGCCAGGATGTAGAGATATTCCACTTCGGGGCTACCATAAAATACAGGTGCTTCTTTTAGCCTCTTTTTATCTATCTGGAACTTTGGGTGATGTATTAACTTGATGCAAAGATTAGTGTAGTTGCCACGTATATCTAATGCGGACAGGTTATCATATATATATTCCACAGGAAAGTACTTTATAATCACGATACCACATTCTTCTTCGTGGTATTGTTCCCACAAGTCTTGTACATCTTCAAAAAAGAAACCATCCCAACTATAGTTCAACCGATTATATGCCCAAATCCTATCTTGTTTTGAAGCATTGAGCATCGCTTTCAGTATCTTTCGTTGTGTCAGAAATGATTGCTTGCCAAATCTATCTCGTAGTTCTGCCCTTGCTACTGCAACCTTGCCATTCTGTTTTTCAGTAAAGACTTTCAAGAGGGCAGAAATGCTTTCATTCCTATGTGGCTGTATCTTGCCCATGACTTTAATTGCTTCTTCATAAAGTCCCTTGCCAACGCTCCATTTGGAAGAACCACGCTTCAATTTCTTTTGAAGTATCAACAATTCTCCTTTGTTAAGGGTATGTACCAATGCTCTCAAAACAGCCCTTTCCGCAAGACTGGCTTGGTACTTCTCTTGTTGGTAATTCACTAATATGTAATCTAATGCACTCATATGTATAGGACTTAACAAAATTTCATAATGGATTTATTATAAATTCTTGTTTGGTAAAATCTATAATACTTTTGTTATCCATCAAGAAAGGAATTCCTAGCAGACCATGTAATTGCATTCCTGTCTCGTCTTGTAGTTGCATGATCGCATCACTCATATCAACAACATTAAATTTGGTTTTTATCTCTACTCCTTCTATTTCTAATGTAGTATTAACAATGTTAACATCTTGATATTTCCCATCAACCCCCATCACTTTGTTACTTTGTCCTGTAACAATAAAGCCATTTTTTATTTGCTCATATACAAAACTTGCGATAACGTTGTGCGTGGAACCTGTATCTATAAGGAATGTAAGATTAATTCCACAAACCCTTGCCGTCACTAATGGCATACTGAGTTTTAGCAAACCTTCTGATAATGAATAATTCATGTTGATAAATCTTATGTTTAATCGTTTTTCTTTGGAAGAGCTCTTAATATGCACGGAATAGGATTCTTGTCATTGATACAAACTTCTACATATTGGAAATCATCTATTGTCCCCGTTTTTATAATAGAAATCGCAGCAGGGCTAACATAACCTTTTTTTGTTCCGCAAACAAAGGTTATTTTTTGTATTGGATGTCCATCTTTATCCCTTATTACTATTCCATTTTTATCTTTTTGAGGTTCTTCCAAAAATTGCAAAACAGCATTTTCACTAATAATCAATGCTCGCGCACTCATCCGATTATATGTTTTAATATTCGGAGTCATGGTTTTTGCTTCAATCTTAATTTCTGGATCTACAGCTTTGTTATTTACATTTTTGTTCTCTAAACCTAAACTATTGATAATTCCTGTACGCGTTATCCATTTATCAGAAGTTACAGGCTTATCAGGGTCATCTTCTTCTGAAATAATAAGGACTAAATGCTTCGGGTCATTAGTAAAATTTTCACTTAAAGCCTTTGAGCAAGGAATCCAACCATATCCAGGAACGAGCAATGCTTTATTTATATATTTTCGCAATGATACATGGCTCCAGAGTTCAACTTTCCCAACCTCTAATGGACTTGATATTTTCAAATCATAATATAGATAAATATAACGCATCTTTTTCAAGGTAAACGACACACAAAAAGAAAAGGTGCAAACAATCCTGTATTTGCACATTCGGAGGTATCGCCAAACACCTTTTTCCCACAAATAAGGAAAGCCTGCACCCGTAGGCACAAGCATTTCACTAACTTGCTATTGTGGCTCATTCATCTAATTGGCGATTTTCCGAATGTCACATGCAAGAAGTAAAACACTTCTTCTGATGATATGTCTTGTTAAACTATTACGTCATTTTACACATTTTAGAAATTCATGCTGCAAAGATACTCAATTTCTGCGACAATCATTCCATCTTGCTTCAATTTCAGTAGGTTTAACGCAAACTTTTCATCAAAAAGCAGGCTCTCCTGTCAATTCGTGGGTCAAGAAAGGGTTAATAAATGTTCACTTGTCCTCCTTTTCACTCCCAAAGAGGAACATCAAGATAGCCACTCCGAGTGCCACCTTAATCAGTATGGATAGTATCACTTTCATGGTCTTTACAGAATAAACCATGAATACTCATTCTCACCATATAAGGCTCTGTTTAGTCCATCTGCCAACAGACTTGCATTGTGAGACCTATCCAAGAAGTAGTCAATGTAACTGCTCTTGTTTGCTCCTGTCAGCAGATTATAGACATTCCACATAGAGATTTCCTTTGCTCCCTGTTGTGGTGCAAAGTTCTCGTCGTTGTAATAAGCCCTTGCCACAAGTCCTATCTGTGTGTCTGTCATTAGCATTTGCGGTAATGACTTCTTCACTTTCTGAGGTAGGAACTGATACATTCTGCTCTTGCCCAAGAACTGTGCAAATGCACTTTCGGACATGAAACTATTTTGCAGGGCAGACATCATCTGCAAGTGATTTCCCATATTGTAGGACTGAAACAGCAAGACGGTTTCCCTTAATAGGTCAGGAAATTCTTGGAACAACTTCAACGATGTTTCATGTCTTTTGTATGTGTTCTTGGCTACAGAGATACCCACCAACTCTTGCTGCATCTTGTTGTGTTCCTCATATAAA
Source organism: uncultured Prevotellaceae bacterium (assembly GCA_947166655.1). Classification (GTDB taxonomy): domain Bacteria; phylum Bacteroidota; class Bacteroidia; order Bacteroidales; family Bacteroidaceae; genus Physcousia. Next base: position 22,507 of record CAMVFC010000040.1, on the reverse strand, counting down.
GAAACAAGACTGATTTGTGGAGTGTCTTTCCCTTTATATTTGCGAGCGATTTCTTTGGCTGTCACAGGTTTTCCGTACTGCTGAATTTGCAGCGCGATGTCATGCAACGCATACTCCTGTTGGTCAAGAAAGGTGTTCAGTTGCTTATTAAGCAATGTATTCCCTTTCACTCTACCTTTAACTGCAATCCATTGGGAAGGATTGATGCTCTTTCCTGTTGCAAATTCCGATGAAACTTTGTTGACCGTAACCCTTATATAGATAGGCGCGGTTCCATCTTTCAGCAACTTTTTTCTCTTGATGAAAAATAAGATATTTACCATACTCATTTTAATTGTTTTTTCTGACTGCAAAGTTCGGAACAATCTTTGAAATATGGAAGTGCAAAATATTGAACATCAATGAAATGTAAGGAAACCGTTGGACTTTTACCCGTCAAGACCTTAGTCCAACATAAAGTCCAACGGTACAATTTCCTTTGTTTTCATTTTCTTTCAATCTCTTACAGAACGAAAATCCTGCAATTCAGCGAATTACAGGATTTTTCATTTCTTTTCATCAGACTCTTGTGGAGCTGGAGGGAATTGAACCCTCGTCCAAACAGGGAAGTCCTGCGCTTTCTACACGCTTATTCCAGTCTTCGTTTTCGAGCGCCGGCAAGACCTGGACCACCGACCGGCACCTTATCCTCTAAAGTTTCATCGCAGGCGCGAGGCCGCCCGTGACTATCCCCGATTTTGCTGCACCACTTGTCCAGAGCGCTTCAGGGCATTAGCCTCTGAGTGATGTCCCGTCTCAGCACCTGGTGCCGAGATAAGCTGATCTACTATACTTCAATCAAGCAGCGAGAGCGTAACGATTTTCGCCAGATAATAGTTGACAGACCATGGATTAAAGAGAGCGATCAGCGACTCTCTGCGTGCTTACACAACACTCCGTCCTGCTGTCAAATCCATGTCAGCCCCGGGCAGAGGGTATTCCTTTTGCGGCTGCAAAGGTACGTCTTTTTTCTGTAAGTGCAAATTTTTTTGATAATATTTATTTTTTTGCCTTTCCCCGGGCCTTATGTACATTTGTTCTTTGCCCGTGCAAATTTTTTAGCGTATCTTTGCAATAAAATACGATTTTCTGAGTTTTATAATTAAAAGAGTCCGCACATGCGTAAGCATCAAGACATATCTGCAGAAACAAATACTGAACCCCCCATCAAGGATGGGATGAACCTGGCAGAGCGTGCCGTCAAACGCTTCTTCGACATTGTCGGCGCCGCCCTCGGGTTGGTGCTTCTGTCGCCTGTCTTCGCCATCGTCTACATTAAGTTGCGCCGCCAAGGCGACGGCCCTGCCATCTTCCGGCAGGAGCGCATCGGCTACCATGGCCGTCCGTTTAACATCCTGAAGTTCCGCACGATGGTCATGTCGTCCGAGGAAGAAGGTGTGCCCCAGCTGGCGCAGAAGAGCGATGACCGCCTGACGCCCGTGGGCAAGTTCCTGCGCGAACACCACCTCGACGAGCTGCCCCAACTCATTAACGTGCTGCGCGGCGACATGAGCTTCGTGGGCCCCCGACCGGAACGCAAGTACTTCATCGACAAGATTATGGAGCAGAACAGCGACTACCAGTACATCTACCTGATGCGTCCCGGCACGACGTCGATGGCCACCATCTACAATGGCTACACCGACACCATGGAGAAGATGCTCATCCGCCTGCAGATGGACTTGGACTATCTGCGCAAGCGTTCGCTGCTGCTCGACCTCCGCGTTCTTTTTGTCACCGCCGAATACATGCTCTTCGGAAAGAAATTCTGACCTCCCCATGATATCTCTCAAACCACTACCCACATTGTTTGGCAGGAAAGCGCTTGCGCTCCTGCTGTTGGCGTGCTTTGGCCTGATGGCTACGCTGCCCGCCTCGGCACAGTCTATGACCGACGACCAGATTATCAGGTACGTGCTTCAGGAAAAGGAGAAAGGTACGGACAAACAAGCCATCGTGCGCAATCTGGTCCAGCGCGGTGTGTCTATCGATCAGCTGCGCCGCATCTACCGAAAGGTGGAGGCCGAGCAGAAACAGATGGGCGCCATGGACCTCACGACTGCAGGTGGCGTGCAGGGCACCAATCGTCTGCGCAACAAACAGCAGGTGGCCCAGGACGAGCGTCAGAAGCAGCAGGGCCACATGATCCGTTCGCAGCGCGAGGAGGACGAGTGGCGCTACATGACACGCGAGCAGCGCATCCAGGCCATGGAGGCCGAACCCGACTACTTCGACCTCGACTCGCTGGATTACTACAGCCGCCGCGTGCCCAAGGAACTGCAGGTCTACGGCCGCAATATCTTCAACCAGCCCAACCTCTCGTTCGAGCCCAACGCTAATATGGCTACGCCCGCCAACTATCGTCTCGGAGCCGGCGACGTCGTGATCATCGACGTGTGGGGAGCTGCACAGGAGACCTTCCAGAGCGCCGTCTCGCCCGATGGCACGGTGACCATCGAGGGCGTCGGACCCGTGAAGATCGGAGGGCTCACCGTCAGCGAAGCCACGAAACGCCTGAAGGCGCGCCTGGGGCAGTACTACAGCGACTGTCAGGTCAGCCTGAGTCTTGGCGAGACACGTACCATTCAGGTGCAGGTGCTCGGAGAGGTCGTTGCCCCCGGCACCTACACGCTGAGCAGCCTGGCATCGGCCTTCAACGCCCTGTACTCTGCTGGCGGCATCAGCGATATCGGTACGCTGCGCGACATCAAAGTGTACCGCGCCGGAAAGGTGATAGCCACCATCGACGTCTACGACTACCTGATGAACGGCAACACGAAGGGCGACGTCCGTCTGCAGGACAACGATGTCGTCCTCGTAGGTCCGTATGACTGCCTCGTGGAGGTACGTGGTAAGGTGAAGCGTCCGATGTTCTACGAGATGAAGCCTTCGGAGAGCGTGCGCCAAGTGCTGGACTTCGCCGGCGGCTTCACGGGCGACGCCTTCACGAAGAATGTGCGTCTGATTCGCAAGAAAGGTCAGGAATACTCCATCCATACCATCGAAGAGTTTGCCATGAGCGCCTTCACACTGGCCGACGGCGACTCGCTTTTCGTGGACTCCGTCATCCCGCGTTTTAGTAATAAGGTAGAGGTGATCGGCGCCGTGATGCACCCGGGACAGTTCCAGATGGACGGCTCGGTGCAGAGCGTCCGCGACCTGCTGCGCATGGCTGAGGGCCTTCGCGAGGACGCCTTCACCGAACGCGCCGTGATGCATCGCGAGAAAGATGACCTGACGCTGGAGATGATTTCCTTGGACATCAAGGGCATCCTCGACGGAAAAGTGGCCGACGTGCCACTGCGCAAGAACGATGTGCTCTTCATCCCGAGCAAGATAGACATGACGGGCGAGCAGACACTGCGCATCAACGGCGAGGTCAACTTCCCCGGCACATACCGCTACGCCGACAATACCACCGTCAAGGACCTCATCCTGCAGGCTGGCGGACTGACGCGAGCTGCTTCGACGGCCAAGGTGGATGTCTTCCGCCGCACCTATTCGCCCGAAGCCAAGAACAAGACACTGGCTCTGGCTGAGGTCTTCTCGTTCAACCTCGACCACGGTTTCATGGTCGAGGACACCGCCTTCGTGCTGCAACCCTTTGACGAGGTGCAGGTGCGCAAGAGCCCCCTCTACAGCGAGCAGCAGAACGTGAAGGTCTCTGGCTGTGTCAACTTCGAAGGAGAATATGCCATGACCAGCCTGGAGTTCCGCCTGAGCGACCTCGTGAAGATGGCCGGCGGCCTCTCCAATCTGGCCTATGCCAAGGGAGCACGCCTCATGCGGCAGATGACGCTCGAGGAACAGCAGCAGCGCGAGAGCTCGCTGCGCAACTCGCAGATCACCCTCTACGAGCAGGCTCTGCAGGCCGACAAGAACTACGACCGCCACCTGGCCGACACGCTGCTGGACATGAAGATGAACCAGGGCAACATGTACAGCGTGGCCATCAATCTGGAAGAAGCCCTGGCACATCCCGGAGAGGGAGAGGACATCGTGCTGCGTGCCAACGACCAGCTGATTGTTCCGCAGTTCTCGAACACCGTGAAAATCTCCGGCGAGGTGATGTATCCCATCTCGGTCAACTACAAGGAAGGCGCCGACCTGACCTACTATATCAAGCGCGCCGGCGGCTACAGCAACCGTGCACACAAGAGTAAGACGTACGCCATCTACCTGAACGGAGCCGTGGAAAAGCTGGGACGAAGTGACAGCGGAAAGCATATCGCCCCGGGAAGCGAGATTGTCGTACCCACGAAACCCAAGCGCGAAGGTATGTCGACGGCCGAGGTGATGGTCATCGGTACATCCACCGTCAGCCTCTCCTCAATGATCATTTCTCTGATTAACATCTTGAAGTAAGCGATGGACAGCGAGGTCAAAGAAATAAGAATCAGCGAGATTCTCCGATTGGTGTGGGACAACAAGATGCGCTTCATCAAGGTGGGTGCCGTGACGTTCGTCCTGGCCTGCGCCTACATCCTGTGCATCCCGCGTTATTATCGCTCCGAAGTACGTCTGGTGCCCGAGGCCGAGAACGCTATCAATGCCAGCTCGCTGGCCTCCATCGCATCGACCTTCGGCTTTGACATCGGGCTGGGGCAGAGCACCGACGCTATCTCGCCGGAAATCTATCCCGACCTGTTTGAATCCAACGATTTCATGGTAGACCTCCTCGGCATCGGAGTCCGCACAGAAGACGGCACCGTGCAGACGGACTATTACACTTATCTGAAAGAATATCAGAAGTCAACGCCTTGGGGGCCTACCCTCCGACGTGTCAAGAACTTCTTCAAGTTCAAGAAGAAACAGCCTGTCGGCATGGAAGGCGTCGGCGAGGACGGAAAGCTCAACGCCTTCATGCTCTCCGAGAATGACAACGCGCTGGTGGAGCTGGCACGTGCATCTATTCGGTGCGGCATCGATAAGAAGACCGGCATCGTCTCCATTCAGGTCGAGGACCAAGACCGCCTGATCGCAGCTACAATGGCCGACTCGGTGCGTATGCGCCTGCAGGATTTCATCACCACATACCGCACCAACAAGGCGCGCGTCGATGTGGACTATTACCAAAAGCTTTGCGCCGAGGCACAGCAGGAATACGAGATTTCCATCGAACGCTTTGGCGCCTATGCCGACACCCACTCGGGTTCGCTCCGGCAGAGTTTCCAGTCGCGCCGCGAAGCGCTGGAGAGCGACATGCAGCTGAAACTCACTACGCTGACCGCCCTGAAGCAGCAACTGCAGTCTGCGCAGGCCAAGGTGCAGGAACGCACACCGGCCTTCACCGTACTGCAGAATGCCACGGTAGCCGTGAAGCCCGCGGGGCCGAAGCGTATGATCTTCGTCGCCTTGATGCTCATGCTCTCTGCGGCGGGCACATTCGTCTGGCTCATGAGGCGACAGCTTACCGCTCGCTTGGGCTTTGAAACCAAAGATGATAAATTAACGGAATGAGTGAACACACCACGCCGCATGACATTACCTTCTCTCTGATTGTGAACTGCATCAGGCGCAATGGGAGAAAACTCCTTATGGTCCTCTCGGCGACGTCGGTGCTCACCCTGGCCGTCATGGCGTTTATCCCCGACTATTATCGCAGTGACGAGATCGTGGGCTATGAGGAGGTGACTTCTACTGTGGCCCATGGCCTGCACAATGTCGGCGTAGCGCTGGGCTTCAATCTGGGCGATGTCCACAAGAACACCGATGCCATCTTTCCGCCACACTACTTGCTGCTCATGAGGTCGGAGGAGTTCATGGCCCGACTCATGGCGGTTCAGGTGCTGACGAAAGAAGGAGAGCGCAAGAGCTATTTCGCCCATGTGACGGGGCACTCGGCCGATACACCTTTGCCCGACCCGTTCCGGCTGACAGATGAAGAGAGAAAACTCTTTGACCAGACACAGAAGCGAATCCTGTGTGCGGCCAACACGCGAAAGAACCTGGTGAAGGTATCGGTGATGGACCGCGACCCGATGGTGTGCGCTGTGATGGCCGACTCCGTTCGGGCGTGTCTGCAACAGTATCTGATGGATTACCGCCAGAAGAAGAGTCAGGCGGAAGCGGACTACTTCAAAGAACTGATCGTGCAGGCACAGACCGAGTACGACCAGGCCCTCGGGGCCTTCACGGCCTTCGCAGAACAGCATCTGAACCTGGAAAAAGGGTCGCTGCTGGCCCGCCAGGAGAAACTGCAGAACGAGATGCTGCTGAAATACAGAACGCTACAGGCGCTGCAGGCCCAGTATAATCATGCTGTGGCAAAGGTGGAAGACAGGACCGCGGTCTTCACCATGGTGCAGAAAGCCTTTGTGCCGCCGACGCCCGTGGGACCGCGCCGAGGTTATATGGTGCTGGTGTTGTGCCTGCTGGCATTCATCTTTTCCCTGCTCTTTTTCCTGCGCAGGGATCTGATAGGCCAGCTTACCCTCTGAACATGCGAGAATGAAGTTGATAGATATCATCATAGCCCGAATGAACCTCACATCGACGCGCGAGCGCATCGTGCGCAACCTCGTCTGGTCGGTGCTTGGGAAGGTGGTCATGCTGGCAGGCAGTCTGCTGGTAGGCATCGTCATCGCTCGCTATCTGGGTCCGCAGCAGTACGGCTTGATGAACTATGTCATCAGCTATGTCTTCTTCTTCCAGGCATTCTCTGTGTTTGGGCTGGACAGCATCGAGGTCCGCGAGGAAGCGCGTGGCGACGTGCCCTTCACTCAGGTTCTGGGTACGGCGTTCCGCCTGCGCCTTTGTCTGGCGCTGCTGATGATCGTGCTGTGTGTGGGCACCTCTCTTTGGTATGAGCAGGATGCGTCGACCACATTGCTCGTGCTGGTCTATTCCCTGTCCATCCTGCCGCATACGCTGAGCGTCATCCGGAACTATTTCCTGGCCCTCGTTCAGAACGAATATGTCGTCAAATCCGAAATCGCACGCACGCTGCTCGGCATGTCTATCAAGCTGTCGCTTCTCTGGATGGAGGCTTCGCTTTTCTGGTTCGTGGTGGCGACCGCTTTCGATGCGGTGCTGCTGGCCAGCGGTTACGTGGTGGCTTACCGGAAGAAAATAGGTAAGCTGAGCGACTGGACCTTCGATCGCCGCTATGCCTCCTATCTGCTGCGCGAGAGTTTTCCGCTGCTTCTTACGGGTACGGCCGTCATCGTCTATCAGCGTATCGATCAGGTGATGATAGGTTCGATGATCGATAAGGAGTCGGTGGGCTATTTCTCCACCGCGTCACGCTTCGTGGAAGTGCTCATCTTTGTGCCGATGATGCTCTCGCAGACCATCGCGCCAATCTTGGTGAGCATCCGTAAGCGCAGCGAGGCAGACTACCGTGCGAAGGCACAATTGTTCATGAATGTCACTGTGTGGACCAGTGTCGTCCTGGCGCTGCTGCTGTCTGTGCTGGCCTACTGGGTGGTCCTCTATACCTTCGGCCAGCGCTATCTGCCTGCGGTGGCCATCCTGCAGGTGCTGGCCTTCAAGGCTCCCAGCGTGGCGCTCTCCAGCACGGCTGGCCACATGATTGTCGTGGAGGGCCTGCAGCGGTGGGCCGTACTGCGTGACGGGCTGGGCTGTGTCGTCTGCGTCCTGCTGAACTACCTTCTGCTTCCGCGCTACGGTGTGATGGCGGCTGCCTTCGTAGCCATCTTGAGCAATGTGGCTGCAGGCTATCTGGCAGACGCTTTCGTTCCTGACTATCGGCGTATCTTCGTCCACCAGACGCGAGCCCTGCTGCTGGGCTGGCAGGATATTGTGCATGTGAAACGTCTTTTCTCCTCAGACAACGGCTTATGATAGTGCTCCCCTTCTTGTTCTTCAGCGCATTGACAGCCTTCTGGTGGTATAAGCACAGGCGGCTGGATGTCTGCGTCTACATGAGCGGTCTGTATGCGTTGACGACATTGCTGGCCATCGTAATCGTGCAGATGGGAGTGATGGGCGAAGGAGGAGTCCTCTATGATAACGATACGGCCGAGTTCAATTTCGTGCCGACCCTTCTCTTCTGCAGCTGTATCGGCTTGTGCCTCTTGCCGTTCTCCATGATTTATGGGCGCGACATCCAGCAGATTACCATCCGTGCACCTTGGGCCGTAGACCTGCTGTCGCTGATGCTGATTGCCGTTTCTTTCCTGAATCTCTATCTGGTGGCAGACTCCACGATGGACATCTTGCAGGGCGACCTCGCTCAGATTCGCAACGATGCTTATGCCGGCGTGGAGTCTCCGGCGCAGTTAAAGGCAGAGACGATGCCTTTCGCCCTGAAGTTTTTCTACTATTTCAACTTCTCCACCATCCTGTGTATCCCCATCTTCTTCTATAATCTCTGCTTCCGGCAGAAGCCGTGGTGGTTTCAGGCGCTGCTGGCTTTCGCCTCCCTGAGTTGTCCCATCGCAGGCATTCAGGTTGCCGACCGCACAGAACTCGTCTATTATGGCGAAATGGTAATCTTCTGCTTTCTCTTTTTCTATCGCTTCATACCCACTCGCACCAAATGGCGTCTCCTCGTCCTCAGCCTGCCTGTCGTCGTGGCTGGTGTGACCTATCTGGTGGCGGTCTCTCAGGCACGTTTTGATACGAAAGACTCTTCCGGCTCCGACGTGCGCGCCATACAGTATGCGGGACAGGGCTACATCAACTTCTGTTATTTCTACGAAAACGGGAATTTTGATTATGTAGCTTCGCAGCGTGAGTTCCCGCTCATCAACCATTTCTTCTTCCACGAAGACTCGAATGCCGACCTCAGAGAGCAGCGTACGGGCGAACAGGGTTTCTTCATCAGTGTCTTTGCCACATTCATCGGCGATTTGCTGCTGGACATCACCCCGATAGGAATGGTCGTCTGGGTGATTTCGTTCTTCATGCTGACGATGCTCGTGATACGACGTTCCCATCGTGACACGTGGGACCTGAGCGAAGTCCTTTTGCTTTATCTGCTTGCCGTCGTTCCCATTTTTGGTATATTCTACTATCGCTTCTTCTTCTTCACCTATACGTTCATCTTTATTCTCGTACTGATACTGTTATTCTTCTCCTTCCATAAATTCTCCCTGAAATGAACATCTTTGCCATCATCGTCACGTATAACGCCATGCACAGGGATTGGATTTCCCGATGCATGGACAGCCTGGGCCGGAGTTCGGTGCCGGTGGTCCCCGTGATTGTCGACAACGGCTCGACAGACGGGACGCGCGACTATGTCCCGGCGCAATACCCGGATGCCGTGTGGCTGCCGCAGGACAAGAACTTAGGCTTCGGGCAGGCCAACAACGTGGGCATCCGCTATGCACTGCAGCACGAGGCCGACTTCGTCCTGCTCTTGAACCAGGATGCAGCACTGGCTCCCGATGCCCTGGAAAAGATGCTGGCCGTCAGCGACGGAGAGTCGTTGTTGTCGCCTCTTCACCTGAACGGTGACGGCAGTCGCATTGATGAGATGTTTCGCATCTCGCTGCGTGAGGCACGCAACACGATGTGGGACGATCTGCTCATCCGAAGCACGTTGGGTAAGGTTTACGAGACAGGAGAAATCTGCGCCGCCTGCTGGCTGATGCCCGTCGCCCTCATCCGAAAGGTAGGAGGTTTCAATCCGCTCTTTTTCCATTACAGCGAGGACAACAACTACTACCACCGTCTGGTCTATCACCGCGTGAAGACCCTCCTGGTGCCCCAGGCGCAGATGTATCACGACCGCCTGCTGCATGGGAACATGGCGGCGTTCAACCGGAAACACCTCCGCCGCAAGCTGCTGCTGGAGGCTACCAATATCAATCAAGGAGTAGGGAAACGCTGTGTCCGGTGGCTGCGCATCCTCTTCTTGTGCTACAAGAAAGAACTGCCTCGCCACGCCTATATCCCAGGTAGTTGGCTGTGGGAGATGGGCTGGCTGCTGTTCCATATAAGCGGAATCATGACGTCACGAAAGGAAGAGAAAAAAGGAGGTCTCGTATGGCTGTAAGTGACTATCGTAGTTCGCGGATGAATGTACTTTACATTCTCCATTCTTCCGATGCTCTTGATGGAGCCTCCAAGTCGTTCTTGTCGTTGCTAAAAGGCTTAATGGATAAAGGAATCCATCCGATGGTCGTCCTTCCAGAGAAGGGCGAAATCAATCGTGTACTGCAGGATATGGGAGTTCCATGCTTAGTGCTCACTTACCGTCCGCAAGCATATCCCCGCTCACAAACGTTCACGCAACGGCTTCTGTTCCTGCCTCGTTTGTTGGCACGCATTTATGTCAACTATAAAGCGTCAAAGCAGCTGGCCCGATTTATACAAGGAAAGAATATATCGTTGGTGCACACCAATGTCGGGGTCGTAAATATCGGTTTTAAAGCAGCTCAGAAACTTGGAATTCCCCACATATATCATATCCGGGAGTATGGAGACTTGGATTTTGGCATTCATTACTTTCCTCAGAAAGAGACCTTTCGGAAGCAGTTATTGGGCGCAGGCTCCTATTCTATATGTATCACCCGAGCCATCTGGCAGTATCATGGTTTGGAGGGTTTAACCTCTTCCAGAGTCATCTATGACGGATTGCTCTCATCCGAATCGGTTATTCTCCCCAAAGAGGGAGATAAGTATTTTCTTTTTGCAGGCCGTATAGAACCGGCAAAGGGGTTGGATATCCTCCTGCAGGCATATCACTTGTGCCGACAGAAAGGGCATGAGCTTCCGCCCTTGTGGGTGGCAGGTCGTGTAGGGCAAGTCTTTTTCAACAATTATATTCATGATTTGATAGAGCGGTACCAACTGACGGATACCGTCCGTTTCCTGGGTGAGCGCAAAGACGTAACGGCTTTGATGGCGCAGGCCCGTGCTCTTATCGTGCCGTCACGAAGCGAGGGGTTCGGACTATGTATGCCCGAAGCCATGAACCAGCATTGTCTGGCCATCGCTTTTGATTCAGCAGGGTCGAAAGAGCAGTTAGACAATGGGAAGCAGCTGACGGGAGAAGAGATAGCGTTGCGCTTCAAATCCGTAGAACAGTTGGCAGACTTGTTGGATATGGTGAGTAGAACCGACCCGATAGAATTCAAGGAGATGAAGGATAGAGCATACAGAGCCGTACAGACTCTCTACACATCAGAGGTTTATGTGAATAACGTCTTTCACTTCTATCAAGAAATCTTGTCCGCTCAGCCTCATGACCTATGAAGTTCTTTAGCTCTCTCCTGGAATGAAGCGAGTAGCACGGATTTTTCTCTTGAATTATGAAATAAAGTCGCAAACGCCTTAACTTTTGCGCAAATCTCAAGACACTTTTACCGAAAAGTCTTGGCATTTTCAGCCAAAACTGCAGGCACTTTTGCTCAAAACCGTTAAGAGTTTTCAGGAAAAATGAGTCATTTTTCTCAGACTTATCAAAAGAGATTCTCAGTGACACTTTAGGGAAGAGTTGTAACTCTGCTTAGTGTATTCATATACAATCCATTATGGATGGGAGTGACACTTCAGTCGGAAATGTGAGAAACTGTTGACGAACAGGCTATGTACACACAATCATTCAGCCCAACTCGAATAACCGATTTCCTCTATAAAACGTGAATACGACGTTTCTTTCTTCCGGAGTAAAGATAATGTGTTATATGGATTTGGGTTTAATGAGCGATTCGTGCATCAGCCAAATCGCTCGATTGAATGGCCTTTCGTGGATTCCTGCTGATAGAAAAGTGGGATAATCTTTGGCTGTCTCGGAGAAATGGGCTAACTTTGCGTCCAAGAAAGAATCATTATGAGTACTGCGAAAGCAAGAGTCATTGCATACTATCTGCCCCAGTTCCATCCGATACCCGAGAATGATGCCGTTTGGGGTAAGGGCTTCACGGAATGGACCAACGTGGCGCAGGCGCGTCCCCTGTTCCGTGGACACTATCAGCCTCGCATCCCGGCCGATCTGGGTTTCTATGATCTTCGCCTGCCCGAAGTCCGCGAGCAGCAGGCCGCGATGGCGCGTGAAGCTGGAATAGAGGGCTTTGCCTATTGGCATTATTGGTTTGGCAACGGGAAGATGCTTCTGCAGCGCCCTTTCGAGGAGGTGCTGGCCAGCGGAAAACCCGATTTCCCTTTCTGTCTGGCATGGGCCAATCATGACTGGACGACAGGCACTTGGCAGAACAAGGGCGGTAACCACATCATTGCCAAGCAGGAGTATCTGGGCGACGAGGATTACATAGCGCATTTCAACTACTGCCTGCCCGCCTTCCAGGATGAACGCTACATCCGCGTGGACGGCAAACCATTGTTCGCCATGTTCGATCCGTATAACTTTCCCGATGTGACTCGTTTCATAGAGCTATGGCGTGAACTGGCTCATAAGAACGGTCTGGGTGATATGTTCTTCGTAGGTTTCTGTAAACCAACTTCGACGAAACGACGTCGGGCAGACGGCACCGTGGAACGGGTCTTGCCGAACCTGAAGAGCAGTGCTGATGTCTATAATCGTTTGCTTGCGTTAGGTTTCGATGCTTTGAATCCCGATGGGCGTCCATTGGCAGAGATGGTTTATTCCGGAAAGTATGTTCGTTTGGTGAAAGCGACACTACAGAAGTACTTGCCGTGGTTCCCACCCACACGTTACGACTATGCGAAGGTGATGCCTTTCTATTATGCTAAGGAGGACAGTTGGGAAACGATTTTCCCTTCTATCATGCCGCAATGGGACCGTAGCCCGCGCTCGGGAGTGACGAACGGCATCTATGTGAATGCGACACCCAAGAATTTTGAGAAGCACGTAGCACAGGCGTTGAAGCTCATAGAGAACAAGACGCCCGAACACAGGGTTCTGTTCCTGCGATCGTGGAATGAATGGGCGGAAGGTAACTACGTGGAACCCGATCTGCGCTACGGTCATGGCTTCCTTGATGTACTGAAGAAGGCTTTGCTGTAAGACTGCCGCATCCTTTAGGTATGGAGATTAGTGTTATTATACCTACTCGTTTCCCATCTGAAAACCTCTTGGGTCATTGCCTCCTGACGCTTGCACAGCAGACGCTCCCGAGAGAACGCTTTGAAGTCTTAGTCGTCCAGAACGGAGAATCTGCAGAGGGCAGCGATTATCTTTGCCGGGTGCCGGACTTATATCCTTCGTTGCAGTTGCACATCCTTTTCACGAAGCAGGCCGGTGTCTCTGGCGCACGTAATTATGGCATGGAAGTGGCACAAGGACGCTACCTTTGTTTCATTGATGATGACGACTGGGTGTCAGAGGACTATCTGGAGAAACTATTGTCAGAAGCAGACGAACGAACCGTTCCTGCTGCCTACGTCATTGCGAAACATCAGGTGGAAGGGGAGGAAGAGCGTGACTATGTGGGCGATGCTTACCTGCGTCTTTATGGTCAGAATAAGATATCTTTGCTGAAGGGACGCCGCCTGCTGGCAACGGCTTGGGGAAAGCTGCTGCCTGTGGGGGTGATAGGAGGACAACGTTTTGATGTCCGTTTCTCCATGGGTGAAGATGCGTTGTTCATGGCTGCCATTTCCAAGAACATAGAGAACCTGCGTCCGGCGGAAGGAAAACCGACTTATTATCGTCGGCTGACAGATAATTCAGCAACGCGCGCCTCAAAGACTATCGGACAACGGGCGCAAAACCTTCTCAAACTATGGTCGGCATATCTGTCTGTCTATTGGAAGTCACCTCTCAAATACGATTTCTTATTTTTCGCCAATCGGCTGGTGGCCGTCACCAAGTGGTTCTTCATGTGGCGCGTCCGCTGAAACGATGGTGATGGATGGCGTGCGGATGAGACTCAAATCGGCTGTGGTCTGGGTTCCCTTGATTGAAGTGAATGGGAAGAACTGATCGTGCTCTCGTTGCGGAATGCCGATGCGTTTGATATCAGACAACTTGTCGAGGAAGGTACGAATGATGACGGAAGGACTCACATTCTTCGTTTTCAGCACTCATGCCACAGTGAACCCTAACGCAGTAATGATGCGGGCAGCACCCGATTTGACGCGATAGGTCATGGCATAGAATAAAGGGTCGCCATGACGTTCGCCTTCTGTGGTGGTGTCTTCCCATACGTTGTGAGTCGCACAAGAGGGCAGATTGTAGATGGCACCTGCAGATTTAATAAAGCGAAAGCCTTCAATCCGCGTGAAGCGATTGTAAGCAGGAGGGGCCATCGGGCCTTCAGGGAAACCATGGAAATCATAGTCCACGGGCTTGAATGTTGGGTTGAGATAACGGATATCGGAGAATGTATTGCCATAAGCATTGCCTTCGCCTCCCATCATATCTGCGTAATGACAGAAGAAGTCGATGTGGTGGAACTGGCAATGATTGGTATGACAGTACATCTTTTGCCCTTGGTGACCATCGTATCCTCGAACTATAAGGTGATGGACATCTACGGCATAGGAATCCTGGACATAAACGGGATTGGAGTAGTTGAGGATTTCAACCTGCTCTATGGACGAATGCGCACAACGCTTCATGTTGATGGCATTCCATCCATAATCCATTTCCTGAGTCTGGTGGATTGTATAATAAAGAGGAAAACCGTGATGCCTGAACAGACCATTCCATCTACTGTTGAGACGAATGTTGCGGATGTGAATATCTTCCAAAAGGTCTGCCTGGTAGAGTGCTGGCTCGTATGTCATCAAGCAATCACGCAGCAATGGAATGGCAAGTTCAATGGTATGAGAATCAATAATCTCCTTTACCTCAACCATCCATTGAAACGATGGCGCTTCTTCTGGCCCTGCGCGTCGGGCCGTCAGCCATTCTTCGCGTAGTTCATTAACTCCCAGGAGCTCTTTGATGAGCTTCCCGTCAGGGGACGTATTGAACATGCAGAGAAGCACATAGCGTCCAATGGAACTGCTGTCTTCGACGTGGAGACGTGTACTGCCGGCAGGAGCATCGGACGTGATGCGCGTCAGAAAAGGCGGAGTAAGAATCTGTCCATCGCTGCCAGGGTCGGACAATGAGTTGCTCTCCATGTGAATGCTCTTAGGCTTCCTGAAGTTGACACCCCAAAACTGATTGCTGGGCTGCAAAGCTTCACCTGTGGTGATAAAGAATGGGGAAAGCCAAGGATTACGTTTACCGGAGACCGTCGTTCCGCCATTGATAAACTCAGTCAATAAACGGCCCTGTGAGTCTGTCTCGCCTTCGATGGTGATGTGCGAGTAATTAATCTGAAGAAACAGTCCTTTCCCACTCAGGTTGAACAGATATTTTCCTTTAGGAAAGAAAAGGTTACCGCCTCCTTCTTGTCCCACTTTGTCGATGAGACGTTGCACCCCGTCGGTGAGGTCTTTTCCTGTGTCGGGAAGAATCCCGTAATCTGTCACATTGATTTGACTGATTGAGGCGCCTGAGATCTGATAAGGAGTAGGGAAGACCCGTTGAAGCATGGGCTTGCGGTGGCAGTGATAGGCCATGAAAAGCGGCTTCCCATGCACTACTCCAAAGGGAGAGTTGCGAACATACAGTCCTGCCACAAAGTAGGGGAACAGAACATATAGCTGTGAAAATCCTGACAGACAGGCACAGAGTAATAGAATGATGAAGCGGAGGATCTGGCTGGTCATGACATGTTTCGGAGACAGACGTGCCAGACATCATTCGGCGAGATGCGAAATGACAAATGCGGCCACCACGAGTCCTAACCAAGGCCAGAAGGGGATATGCAGCAAGTCAACGGTCAGTAATGCCAATCCTGCGACCGCTGCCCCAAAAGAGATGAACTGAACTTCCTGGACACCATAATTATATTGCCTGCTGAGGAGACCCAACTCATTCAACTGAAGTTGGGCACCAAGCAGGAAAGTCAGACAGCAAAGGAGTGGATAGGCAATCATAAGAACCATCTTAATGGCGAGTGATGGCCTGCCATAGGTGGCGGTAGCGATGGTTGTTCAACAGGTTCTGTGCACACTTACTCAGGTACGATGGCATAAAGATGCCGAAGAGATATGCGTAGGAGTGCATGGTAGAATAGTTGAACACCTCGCGGTAGACCTGGGCGTTGTACTTGATAAGAGAGAATTTGGAATGAGAGACGGAGAATTCCCTGAGACGATAGACCGCCAACGGAAGCGTAAGACCGTAGGCGACGGGATGCTTTTTCATGATGCTTAGGAAGAATGCCCAGTCTTGACGCTTGCGCATCGTCGGCATAAATACTTTTCCGCATTGTCCGACATCGTAGATGGCCGTGAGGCAGCCTATCTTGTTGTCGTGCTTGAGCTCACGGAGCGTCAGTTCATTCGGAGCCATAACAATGCCGTTGACCTCCCCTTGTTCGGAACAGGTAAAGTAGGAAGAATAAGAGAGGGCGCACCCTTTGTTCTGCATCAGCTCTATCTGTTTCTCTAATTTCATGGGAAGCCAGCAGTCGTCGCTGTCGCAGAAAGCGATGTATTGTCCACGCGCCATCTCGATAGAGTGGTTGCGCGCATGCCCGGGACCGAGATTGTCAGGCATTAGGAATACCCGGATACGTGCATCACGTTGTGTGAAAGCCTGCAAGATATCTCTCGTGCCGTCAGTAGACAGATCGTCAGTAATCAGCAGTTCCCAGTTTTCGTAGGTCTGTGCAAGTATACTTTCTATACTGCGAGCAATGAACTTGCTCGCATTATAGGAAGGCATAATAATGGAGACGAGTGGTGAGGGCATATTCACTTGGCGTAGCTCACAGCACGTGTTTCGCGGATGACGGTTATCTTCACTTGTCCGGGATAGGTCATCTCATTCTGTATCTTGGTGGCGATGTCTGCAGAGAGCGTCTCGATTTGTTTATCGTCAATCTTGTCCGCACCGACGATGACGCGCAGTTCGCGGCCTGCTTGGATGGCATACGTCTTGGTGACGCCGGGATAGCTCATGGCGATGTTTTCCAGATCCTTGAGGCGCTTGATGTAGGCTTCTGCGATTTCGCGACGTGCCCCCGGACGTGCGCCACTGATGGCATCGCAGACCTGTACGATAGGAGCGATGAGGGAGGTCATCTCCATCTCCTCGTGGTGGGCGCCGATGGCGTTGCAGATATCGGGCTTCTCTTTGTACTTCTCTGCCAGCTTGGCTCCGTAGAGTGCGTGGGGCATCTCGGGTTCTTCATCGGGCACCTTGCCGATATCGTGCAGCAGACCGGCTCGCTTGGCTTTCTTGGCGTTCAGTCCCAGCTCGGAGGCCATGACGGCACAGAGGTTGGCCGTTTCGCGGGCGTGCTGCAGCAGGTTCTGGCCATAGCTGGAGCGGTATTTCATCTTACCGACGATGCGGATGAGCTCGGGGTGCAGGCCGTGGATGCCGAGGTCGATGGTGGTGCGTTTGCCCACTTCGAGGATTTCCTCGTCGACCTGCTTCTTCACTTTAGCGACGACTTCTTCGATGCGTGCGGGGTGGATGCGGCCGTCTGCCACCAGCTGATGGAGTGCCAGGCGGGCTACTTCTCTGCGGACTGGGTCGAAGCCGCTGATGACAATGGCTTCGGGCGTGTCGTCCACGACGATTTCCACGCCGGCCGCTGCTTCCAGGGCGCGGATGTTGCGGCCTTCGCGTCCGATGATGCGTCCCTTGACATCGTCGTTCTCAATGTGGAACACGGTGACGGAGTTCTCCACTGCTGTTTCAGTGGCAACTCGTTGTATGGTCTGAATGACGATGCGCTTGGCCTCCTTGTTGGCGGTCATCTTGGCGTCGTCCATAATCTCGTTGATGTAGCTGGCAGCCTCTGTCTTGGCTTCGTCCTTCAGGGTCTCAACCAGTCGTTCGCGTGCCTCATCGGCCGTGAGTCCGCTGATTTTCTCCAGCTGCGTCCGCTCTTGTGTGATGAGGTCTTCAAGGCGTTGGCTCAGTTCCTCTTCGCGTTTTTGCAGCAGGGCTTGTTGCTGCTCCATGCGCTTGCGTTCGTTTTCCTGCTCGTTCTTGCGGCGATTCAGTTCGTCCTGTCGCTGGTTGAGGCTTATCTCGCGCTGCTTGAGGCGATTCTCGCCCTGCTGAATCTGCTGGTTGCGCATCTGCACTTCCTTTTCCAGCTCCGCCTTTTTGTTGAGGAATTTCTCTTTGACTTCGAGCAGTTTCTTTTGTTTGATGACTTCAGCTTCTTTTTTTGCTTCTTCATGCAGCTGTTTCATCTTTGCGGGACGTGAATGGCGATACCAGACGACCTGATAGATGCACATTGCCAGTGCAATGACAACGGACGCGATGGTAATTATCAATCCTAAAGTGGTCATAGTTTTTTTGATTTTGTATATTAAAAATAACGGCGCTTCAACCCTTGCCTTTTCGCCTCCGTGGGGGAAGCGAC
The DNA here is from genome assembly GCA_947166655.1 of uncultured Prevotellaceae bacterium. Lineage (GTDB taxonomy): Bacteria > Bacteroidota > Bacteroidia > Bacteroidales > Bacteroidaceae > Physcousia. Next base: position 4,181 of record CAMVFC010000040.1, on the reverse strand, counting down.
AGGCATGGATGATGCGTCGTAGTGATAGTTGTTCAGACGGTTCTTCCGTTATCCTCTGATGGCAGCCCCAATCTCGTTGATGAGCCCGTTGAGAGTCGTCATGACAGGTTTCAGACTTCCCTTCTTCTCCACTTTCTGGAGGCTCACGGCGATATCGAGTATCGTCATCAGCAGATAGGTCGTTTGGTTCTGCCCTTGAAAGTGGTTGACATAGTAGCTATACCTTTGGTTGATATGCTTTTCTGCGTCCCGGTAGAACTCCTCTTCATCCCGCTTAATGGTGATGGAGAAGTTTTGTCCGCCCAGTTTCAGGGTTATCTTAAAGTCATCGCTGATTTCCATTATTGTCTTCTCTTATTTGTCATGTTGGCTCGTGGCCCATTGCCTTGAGCAGAGCGATGCACTTGTCTACGTCACGCACCAGACGGCCTATTCGCTGCTTGGCAAGTTTGAGATCGTCGTCTCCGACTTCCAGTAGCTTGGCCATCTTCAGGTTTTTATAGTCGGCATCCAGCTGCTTGTTCTGCTTCTTGACCTCCTGCAATTCGCCCTCCTTCTTCACAAGTTCGTCGAACAACTCCTCGTTCTCTTCCTTAAGTTGCTGGAATTTGAAGATGAGTTGTCTGGTCTGTGTTTCGAGCAGGCGGATGGTTTTCTCTTCTTCGGCGGTCATATGGATGCCTATTGACCCACAGATGTGGCATTATCGCTGCAAAGATAGCACTTGTTTTTGGTTCGTGCAAGTTTGCGGGCGTTATTTTTGTAGTTCGTCGTCAATATTGGCTCGTTTCTCTTTCTTTGCGAGCATCACGGTTGTGTGAACGTACTCTGTCATCCACCCCTCCGAGAAGCCGAGCATCTGCTGGTACTTTCTGATGGCGACGGTCGCGCGCCGCACGTTGTCGTCGCTCCAGTCGTTCTTGGTGAGGATGTCGTGAATGCTCTTTTCTGTCATGGAGCGCAGTGCCTTGTGCATGAACGAGGGCAGTCTGAACTTCCACTGCATGATGTTGCCCATGAGCATCATCAGGTCTTGTGAGAATCCTTGGAACTGTAGCAGATAGGGCTGCACGTCCTGTATCTTGCGGCAACGTTTCTTGATGCTTTGGTCGATCTCGTCGGTGAATCCGCTGCTGACGCCGTAGACTTCGGAGAGCATGTGTGCGCAGCGCTTCTTTTCTCCTACGCCGAGTTTATTGTTCACTGTTGGTACTTTCAGGGTCTGCTTGAAGACGCGCAGGTCGGGTAGGGCCGCGAGATTGCTGATGCCCACTTGTGCGGCGATAGTCGCTTGCAGATAGACGCGGATGAGCGTCATGAAATCCTCCATGCCGCCCACGACGACCTGGTCTTTAGACGACTTTCGGCCAAATAAATTGCTGAAAAAACTCATGTCTTTCTATGTCTTTTCTTTGTTGTCATTTGGGTTTATTGGCTGCAAAGGTACTGCATTTCCGCGGCAAAACAAAGAAAAAACTGCCTTTTTACAATTTTTTATTCTCAAAACATCTGAAAATTCAAAAAGTATAATTAACTTTGCATCGCCGTATGGGCATGCTACCAGAATAAAAAACTTATTATATACCTTAATATTATTTATGGCAGACTACATTGACAACGAGAACCTGGAAACCGATGAAGCATCTGGTTTTGATTTCAGGAAGTTATGGTCTATGGTTGTATTGAACTGGTATTGGTTCATCTTCTCGACCCTTTTCTGTGTTGCTTTGGCTTATGTGTACCTTCGTTATCAGCATCCGGTCTTCCAGGCTTCCACAAAAGTCCTCATCAAGGATGATGAGAACAGTGCGCGCATGGGCCGTGGCATGACTTTGGATCAGCTGGGCATGGTCACCAATTCCAATGGCTTTGAGAATGAAATAGAGATTCTTCGCTCCACGGCTGTGGCTACCCGTGCGGTCAAAGCGCTGAAGCTTTACGTCACGTATAGCGTGAAGGGCCGTTTCGTGTCGGGCGAATATTATAAGAACAGCCCCATCCTTGTCGATATGGACGAGGCACGTCTTGCCGTGCTGAATGTGCCGGTCACTGTAGTGATGTCCAAGAATGCCAAAGGACTTCACGCTCAGGTCTCTTATCCCACGGAGGCTGGGGAGCCTGAAGTGATGGAGCGCGACTTGACGGACTTCCCCTGCACGGTGAATACGCGTCTCGGTCAGCTCCTCTTCTCTATGAACCCCGGGTTCGAGATGGACGACAAGGAAATAACGGCCACCATCGTCCCGCCGGTGATGATGGGGCGTGCATACTCGAGTCGGCTGCGTGTGGAGCCGACGTCGAAGATGACCAACGTCGCCTTGCTCTCCATCCAGGACACCCACGTAGACCGTGCGCTGGACTATCTGGGCAAGGTCGTCGAAGCCTATAACGAAGATGCCAACGAGGACAAGAACGAGGTGGCTCGTAAGACGGAAGAGTTCATTAAGGAGCGTATTCAGGTCATCCGCGGCGAGCTGGACGAGACGGAGGGCGAGATTGAAGGGTTCAAGCGTAGCAACGACCTTATCAATCTCCCGACGGACGCTTCGTCGGCCTTGACGCAGACGACGGAGTTCCAGAAGAAGCAAGTGGAGATACAGACCCAGATGAATCTGGTGAAGTCCCTGCTGGACTATGTCAACAACCCTGGCAATAACTATTCTGTGATTCCCGCTAACATCGGCATCACAAACCCGGTCACGAACTCCCTGCTTCAAGAGTACAACTCTCTGGTGCTCAGACGTAACCGCTTGCTCAGCAGTGCTCCCGAGGAGTCGCCGGCGGTCAAGCAGCTCACCGAGCAAGTGATGGTGACCTGGGATGCCGTCAGGCAGCACCTCGCCGGCATCTACAACGATCTGCAGATTCAGAAGAACAGTGCCGACCAGCAGTTTGCCCTCTTCTCGGGCAAGGTCAGCAGCACTCCGACACAGGAGCGTGCGATGAACAACATGGGCCGTCAGCAGGAGATTAAGTCTGGCATTTATCTGATGCTGCTTCAGAAGCGCGAGGAGAACTTTATCTCTCAGGCCTCCATCGCCGCCAAGGCACGTGTGATCGACGCGCCTCAGCGTGAGGGCAAGGTCAGCCCCAGGAGCAATCTGATTATGCTGGCAGCGTTCCTCTTTGGCCTGCTGTTGCCCTTAGCCATCCTCTATCTGCAGGATTTGCTTCATTACAGGATCAATGGTCGTGAGGACTTGCAGCGTCTTTCCAAGCTCGCCGTCCTAGCCGACATCCCTTACACGTGGGAGCTGACAGAGGGCGAGCGCGGAATCGTGGTCAAGGAGAATAAGAACAACATGATGGAAGAGTCGTTCCGCGGACTGCGAACCAACCTGCGTTTCGTGCTGGGCAAAGACGAGAAGGTCATCGGCTTCACCTCTTGTGTCCCCACCGAGGGCAAGACGTTTGTGGCCACGAACCTTGGCATGTCTCTGGCTTTGCTGGGCAAGCGCGTCCTCATCGTCGGTCTGGACATCCGCAAGCCCCGTCTGGTGCGTCTCTTCGGCCTGTCGTCTGCGAAGCAGGGACTGACCAATTACCTGGCAGGCAACAAGCCCGATTTCCAGTTGCTGGAAGAACAGATCATCCGCGGCGTCTTAAAGCCGAACCTCGACGTCCTGCCCGCAGGCATCATTCCGCCCAACCCCGGTGAGCTTATCACTCGCGACATCCTCGACCAGGGCTTCGAGCACTTGAAGACCATCTATGATTACATTCTCGTCGACACGCCGCCCGTAAGTCTGGTCAGCGATACCTACGAGCTGGGTCGCCTCTTCGACGTCACCTTCTTCGTAGTTCGCGCCGAAGTCACGGCCAAGAGCGATCTGGAAATCATCAATCAGGCTGCTGCCGAGCAGAAGTTGCCCAAGGTGAACCTGGTGCTGAACGGCGTGGACCTCAGCAAGAAGAAGTACGGCTTCTACTACGGCTATGGCCGCTATGGCCGCTACAGCAAGTACGGCACGTATTATGGCCGCTACGGTCACTACGGCGCGTATGGCCACTATGGCGACACGAAGCAGCACCTCGAGAAATAAAGGTGGCACGACAAAGCAAAAGCCCCGCCGTTCTGGCGGGGTACTGAAAAACCTCAAGATAGGAAGACTTCTTGATTATTAATAAAAAAGCAGATTGCACATAGCCGTTACACACGGATTAGCAGTCTGCTTTTCATT
>CAMVFC010000039.1 GCA_947166655.1 uncultured Prevotellaceae bacterium | reverse complement strand
CTTCATCTGTGTAATCCGTGTAATCCGTGGTTCTTTGAACAGCCGAAACTTAAATTAAAAGATTGAAAGATTTTTGAAGTATCAGGCCTGCAAGTTCAGCCGCTTCACAGAGCGAACTGGCGGGGCATTGTGCTTCATGAACGTTGATGTGCTTCGAAATAAAAAGATTGAAACATTGAAGGAGCGTAAGTGGATTGTTGCCGCTTGAGCTAATCTTCAATGTTTCAATCTTTCAGTTTTTCAAAGTTTCAATTTTTCAATCTTTCAACTTTTCAACTTTTCAATTTTTCAATCTTTCAATTTTTCAATCTTTAATTCTCTTCCTCCATCTGCGCGATGAGGCGGTAGCCTTTGCCGTGAACGTTGTTGATCTCAATTTCGGGATCGTCCTTCAGATGCTTACGCAGCTTGGTGATATAGACATCCATGGAGCGTGCATTGAAGTAGTTGTCGTCGATCCAGATTGTTTTCAGCGCGAGTTCACGCTGGAGCACCTCGTTGGCATGGGCGCAAAGCAGGATGAGCAGTTCGCTCTCCTTTGTCGTCAGTTTGGTCTGCACGTCGCCCAAGGTGAGCGTTTGGCGCTTGGTGTCGAAGATAAACTTACCGATGTGGTAGACGGCGACGTTCTTGGTCTGCTTGCCGTGTACACGCCGGAGGATGGCTTCCATACGCAGCACCAGTTCTTCCATGGAGAACGGCTTGGTGATGTAGTCGTCAGCACCTATCTTGAAGCCTTCAAGGATGTCGTCCTTCAGGTTCTTGGCCGTCAGGAAGATGATGGGGATTTCCTGGTTGCTCTGACGGATTTCCTGTGCCAGGGCGAAGCCATCCATCTTCGGCATCATCACGTCGAGCACACACATATCGTAGGTTCCTTTCACGAAAGCCTTGAGGCCCGCTTCGCCGTCGGGGTAGAGTTCGGCATCGTAGCCCTTGGCCTGCAAATACTCGCGGAGCAACATGCCCAGACTTTCGTCGTCTTCGCAAAGGAGGATTCTCAGTTTCTGTTCTTCTTGTGTCATAGTTGTTTTATTTTTAGGGGTTGTTGATAAATTCGTTTTTTCTATACTCTCTTATTCTTCTATACTTTACAGTTTCCTGTTCTGCTGTAAAGTCTATTCTTTTGCGGGGTGTTGGGATGCGCACTTTTCCTTAGTCGATGAGCGGCAGGCTGATAATAAAGCGGGTGCCCTGTCCGGGTTCGCTCTCGGCCTTGATGGAGCCGCGCATCAGTTCCACCATACGCTTGACATAGGCCAGGCCCAGACCGAATCCCTTCACATCGTGTTTGTTGCCCGTGTGGACACGGTAGAAGCGGTCGAAGATACGCCGCAGGTCGTCGTGGCGGATGCCGATGCCGTTGTCAGCAATCGTGATGACAAGTCGCCCGCCCTGCGTCTGCGTGGAGACCTGCAGCTTCAGGGGTACATCCTCGCGGCGATACTTCACGGCATTGTCAAGCAGGTTGAAGATCACATTGGTGAAATGCATCTCGTCCACATAGATGGCAGCATCTTCTGCATCGAGCTGTGCCTGGAGCACTCCCCCACTCTGCTGCACCTTCAGGGTGAAGGTCTTCACGACGTCGTCAATGATTACATTGGCGTCGATTTCCTTCTCGTTGAAGCGGATATTATTGCGCTCATAAAGCGACATCTGCAGCACCTTCTCCACCTGATAGCGCAGGCGACGTGTCTCGCTGACAATGACGTTTGAGAGGTTGTCTATCATCGAAGGCGTCTTGGTGATGGTCTTGTCGCCCAGCATCTGCGCTGCCAGAGAGATGCTGGAAATCGGCGTCTTGAACTCGTGCGTCATGTTGTTGATGAAATCGTTCTTCATCTCAGTGTCGCGTTTCTGACGAACGATGAGCCACACGGTGAAGCAGAATGTCACGAACAGGATGAGCGTAAACACCAGCACGGGAACGATCATGCCTGCGATGCCCATGATGTAGCGGTCCAGACGCGGGAAGTGCACCCGCAGCGTGCCCACCTTCTGCGAGGGATCGTTGCGGAAGAGCATCTGGGAATAGCTGTAGTCGGCGCCCTCGGCAGTGTAGTCTTCGCAGCGGTAGACCTCCTCGCCGTTGGCGTCGTAGACGGCGAAGTGATAGTCCAGGTTGATGCCGTTGGCCTCAAGCTCGGAGCGCAGGTTGGAATCGAGGATGCGGAAGTCGATACGCTCGGAGAGGTCTTTGTCGCTGGCATTGTAGAGAATGGTGTAGATGACTTCGTCCAGCACGCCCTTCTGGTAGAGGTAGGCATTGCGCACCACCTCAAGAAACTGCTGGCTGGCGGCATCGAACGAGGTGTTCGGCTTCAGCTCCAAGACCTTGGGCATCCGCGAGGGATGCTTCGTCTGCGGCGAGAGGTGGAAGGGTGCATTCAACGAGTCGCCCAGCTCCAGCATCGGCCCCACCCGAGCGAGGTCGCCTTCTCCGTCAGCGCCCTGCGGCGGCCGCATCTGTTCGGCCACGGCTTCCAGATAGCGAAAAGTCTCGTTGCGCTCTAAGTCGCGGCTCGTCTGGTCGAGTGCTCGCAGCACACTCTCGTCGAACTGTTCCTTACGCATCTTCACCATCGCTCCCAGGATGCGTCCCTGCAAGAGGAGCAGCCCAAAGAACGAGATGCCGATGACGAAACTGATGAATGCTATGGTGGTACGTTTCATGGCGGCAAAGGTAGGGCAAGATGGGCAAAACAGCAAACGTGTAAAAGAAACAGGAGCGGAGAATTAACACTTTTAAGTTTCAGCGACCGTCGGGAATGGCAAATATGAAACGTCCGACCCTCATTTGTTATTTTTTACTCCTTAAAGTGATGCTCTCCGAAGAAAAATCCGTACCTTTGTCCTCAAACGTTTCTGTCCTATGAGAAGTCTACTTGTTTCCCTCGTTGCGCTTGCCAGCGTGCAAGCCATCGCTCAGCCCATCGACCCGGCAGACACCCAGACGCTGTTTGAGACCTACGACACGTACCACGTGCCCTACCGCATCCCTGCCATCGCAACCACGCGCCGCGGCCATCTTCTCGCCGTGACCGACCGCCGCTACTGCGGGTTCGACATCGGTTTCGGACGCATCGACATCGTCGCCCGCACCAGTCGCGACAACGGTCGCACGTGGGCGCCCGACACCGTCATCCAGCGCGGCTCAGGCGTAGAGGGTTCACACGACTGCGGCTATGGCGACGCAGCCCTCGTGGCCGACCGCACGTCGGACCGCGTGCTGTGCATGTCGGTCACAGGCCACGTAGCTTATATATATGGTACGCGCGAGAAGCCCAACCGCATCGCCCGCTGGTACAGCCCTGACGGAGGGAAGTCATGGACAAAAGCAGAGGACGTCACCGATGCCTTCTACCAGCTGCTACCGCACACACGCACCATGTTCATCGGCTCGGGACGCATCATGCAGAGCCGCGTCGTGCGCAAAGGGAAATATTACCGCCTGTACTGTTCCGTCCTCACCCGCACACAGAAGGCTGCAGAGGACGTGGCCTGCAACTACGTGCTCTACAGTGACGACTTTGGCCAGACGTGGGACGTACTCGGCGGCACGACACTCGACGGCTTCGACAGCCCCTGCGTTGGCGGCGACGAACCGAAGACCGAAGAACTGCCCAACGGCGATGTCATCCTCTCTTCACGCAAGTGGTACGGCCGGTACTTTAACGTCTTCCACTTCACCGACATCCACAAAGATGCCCGACAAGGCAGCTGGGGACAGTGCGTTGCCAGCCACGACGTGGACGGAGGCATCAAGGTGGGCGCCAACTCGTGCAACGGCGAAATCCTGCTGGTCGACGCCACCGAGAGCGCCACACGCCGGCGCGTGAAGCTGATGCTGCAGAGCCTGCCCTTCGCCGACGGCCGCGCCAACGTCGGCATCTGGTACAAAGAGATTGTGCCCAACGGCATCTACTCGCCCCGCGCCTTTGCCGCCTACTGGACACGAGGCCTGCAGGTGAGCCAGACGACCTCTGCCTACTCTACAATGATACCGCAGCGCGACGGCCGCATCGCCTTCTTCTATGAAGAGAATCAAAACGAGAACGGCTACGACATGGTCTATCGGCCCCTCACCATCAGCGAAATCACGGGTGGAACCTACAAATAAATCACTCCCAAGAAACATATTCAAGAACACAAACATATCCCATCTTTTCATTCAACTATGTCACAACATCATAGCATCGTAGGAGCGAAAATCAAAGGACTCCGCGAAACAAAGAATCTGACAATCGGAGAGATTGCAGAACGCAGCGGCCTGTCGGAAGAGCAGATAACATCGGTCGAGAACAACGAATACCTGCCGTCCCTCGGGCCTCTGATCAAGATTGCCCGCGCACTGGGCGTGCGTCTCGGCACCTTCATGGACGACAACGACGAGCTCGGCCCCGTCGTCTGCCGTGCCGAAGAGCGCGAACGCGAGCATAGCATCAGCTTCTCCAACGATGCCACGGAAGCCCGCAAGATGATGGAATACCATCCGCTGGCCAAGCAGAAAGCCGGGCGACACATGGAGCCCTTCGTGATTGACATTCACCCCAACGAAGAGCCGAACTACACACTCTCGGAACACGAAGGCGAGGAGTTCATCTATGTGATGAGCGGTGAGGTGGAAATTGTCTATGGCAAGCAGACCTACCACCTGCACGAAGGAGACAGCATCTTCTACGACTCCATCGTGAAACATCACGTTCACGGCGCTCCCGGACAGCCCGCCAAGATATTAGCCGTTGTTTATATCCCGTTCTGAAGATAAGATGGAAGCAAAGACCAAGAGGACCTACCCTGCCGAGACAGGCAGCGCAGGCTACACGCTCTCGGAGCGCACCCTGGGCGAGTGGCTGGAATACTGGGCAGAAAAGACGCCCGACAAAGAGTATATCGTCTATTCCGACCGAGACCTACGCTTCACTTGGAGCAAGTTCAACGAACGCGTAGACAGCCTGGCCAAAGGCCTGATTTCCATCGGCGTCAAGAAAGGCTCCAACGTAGGCATCTGGGCTACCAACGTACCCGACTGGCTCACCTTCCTCTATGCCACCGCCAAGATCGGTGCCGTGCTCGTGACGGTGAACACCAACTATAAGCAAAGCGAACTGGAGTACCTGTGTAAGGACTCCGACATGCACACCCTCTGCATCACCGACGGCACCTGGGAAGCCGACTACGTCGACATGACCTACAAGATGCTGCCCGAACTGCGCGAGTGCCAGCGCGGGCATCTGCAGAGCGAACGTTTCCCGTACCTGAAAAATGTCGTTTTCATCGGCATGGAGAAATACCGCGGTATGTTCAACACCGCCGAACTGCTCCTGCTGGGACAGAACGTCGAAGACGAGACGCTCGAAGCCATGAAGCGCCAGGTGACATGCCACGACGTGTGCAATATGCAGTACACCTCCGGTACAACAGGCTTCCCCAAAGGCGTCATGCTCACCCACTTCAACATCGCCAACGACGGCTATTTCACTGGCGAGAACATGGGTTTCACACAGGACGACAAGCTCTGTGTCTGCGTGCCCCTTTTCCACTGCTTCGGCGTTGTACTGGCCACCATGAACTGTCTCACGCACGGCTGCACCGAAGTCATGGTCGAGAAGTTCGACCCGCTGGTCGTGCTGGCCAGCATCCATAAAGAACGTTGCACGGCGGTCTACGGCGTGCCTACCATGTTCATTGCCGAACTGAACCACCCCATGTTCTCTATGTTCGACCTCAGCTGTCTGCGCACGGGCATCATGGCCGGTTCGCTCTGCCCTGTCGAACTGATGAAGCAAGTGTCGGAGAAGATGTTCATGACGATTACCTCGGTCTACGGACTCACCGAGTCTTCGCCCGGAATGACGCAGACGTGCCTGAACGACAGTTTTGAACAGCGCTGCACCACCGTGGGCCGCGACTTTCCCTTCGTCGAAGTCAAGGTTCTCGACCCCGAGACGGGTGAAGAATGCCCTGTCGGCGTGCAGGGCGAGATGTGCTGCCGCGGTTTCAATGTGATGAAAGGCTACTACAAGAACCCTCAGGCCACAGCCGAAGTCATCGACAAGAACGGATTCCTGCATTCCGGTGACCTTGGAGTGAAAGACGAGCAGGGATTCTACCGCATCACTGGCCGCATCAAGGATATGATCATCCGCGGAGGCGAGAACGTCTATCCCCGCGAGATTGAGGAGTTCCTTTACCAGATGCCCGGCATCCGCGACGTGCAGGTAGCCGCCGTACCCTCCAAGAAATACGGCGAGGAGGTGGGCGCCTTCATCATCCTGGAAGAGGGCGTCACGATGGAGCCCGAGGACGTGCGCGACTTCTGCCGCGGTAAGATTGCCCGCTACAAGACCCCCAAATACGTCTTCTTCATCGACCAGTTCCCGCTGACGGGTTCAGGCAAGATTCAGAAATTCAAGTTGAAAGAGATGAGCCTCGAACTGTGCCGCCAGCAAGGCATTGAAGTCATCTAACAGACAAAGAAAAAATAAATGAACATTCGTCATTTGCTGATTACTCTTCTGGCCACTTGCTGCGCGAACCTTCTGCACGCACAGACGGCCAATCAGGCAGAGAGCCGGCCCCTGCAGGGGAAAGTCATTCACGTCATCGGCGACAGCTACGTGCGCAACCACCGTCGCCCGTTCGCCGAAGCATGGCACTACAAGGTGGCCACGCGTCTCGGCATGACCTATAACAACTACGGCCGCAACGGAGGTTGCATCGCCTTCGACCGCTCGCGCGAAGGCTTCGGTAAATCCATCTTGCAGCGTTACCACGAGATGTCCGACACGGCCGACTACGTGCTCGTCATTGCCGGTCACAACGATGCCGACAAAATCAAGGGCAGCAAAGACTCGCTGCAGATGCTGCGCGACTCGCTGGACGCCTTGTGCCAAGGGCTTATCCAGAAATTCCCGCGTGCCAAGATAGCCTTCGTCACGCCGTGGAACGTGCCGCGTCCTGGCTTCCCGGAAGTCATCAGAACCATCCACGAGGTCTGCGCCCTGCACAGCATTCCCGTGCTCGACGCAGCATCCACCAGCGGCATTCACGTCCGCAACGAGCAGTTCCGCCGAATCTATTTCCAGGCGCCCAACGACACGGCCCACCTCAACGATGCAGGCCACGACCTGCTGCTGCGCTGGGGCGAACAGTTTATCCTCAGCCTCTGAAGCAGACACATTCCAATCAACGAATACAGGAGTCATTATGAAATACCAACTCGACCAACACGGAGAAATGCTCATGGGGCAATACCATGAGCGGCTTTCCGTCTACAAACGACTGGCACAGTTGGCCTCGACAGCCCTGCGCCAGGCTCTCGATGCACAACATGTGCAAGTGACCACGCTGGATTATCGCGTCAAGAAAGAGGACTCCCTCGCCGGCAAACTGGAGCTGAAAGGCGCCAAATACCACTCGCTCGACGATGTCACCGATATCGTCGGTCTGCGTGTGGTGACGTTCTACAGTGCCGATGTCGACAAGGTCGCCGCCATCGCGAGCGAGATTTTCGACATGGACTGGAAGAACTCCGTCGACAAACGTAAACTACACCGTCTGGACAGCTTCGGTTACAACTCGCTGCACTACATCTGCCGTCTGCCGAAGAGCATCGTCGACGATCCCGAAATGCCGATGCTGAACCAGCTCTCTTTCGAGATACAGATGCGCACGGCCCTGCAGCACGTCTGGAGTACGCTCGACCACGACACAGGCTACAAAAGCGAAGTGAAGATTCCGCGCGAATATGAACGTCAGTTCAATCGTCTGGCGGGAATGCTGGAACTCATCGACGAGGAATTCAGTCGCCTGCGTAACGTCCTGACCGAATACCGCCGACAGATGCTGGCCCTGGAAGCTTCCGGACAGCTCGACGAGGTTACACTGAATGCAGAAACCTTCCGCCGCTATCTGGAGATGCATCCTTTCGCACGCCTCAACCAGCGCATCGCGGCTATCAATCAGGCCGAACTCTACCCCGTGACACTGATGCCATTCTTGAGAATCCTCCGCAAACTGGGGCTGGAAACCCTGGGCGACGTCAACCGCCTTATCGAAGAGCACAGCGACGATGCCTACCGCCTGGCTGTGGCACAGCTGGGAGCCACCGACCTGGATATCCTCTCCGAGAACATCGGCCTGCAGAACCTCTGCTACGTCTACGTGCTGAAGCATGGCGGAGGCCTGAACGGGCTCTGCCAGGTCCTCGAAGAGATGAGAGGCGACGACCCCGACAACATGACGCTGGCCAAGAAATTACTCGAACAGGCGCAGACCATCACCTTCACATCTATATAAAAAGATTCAAAACACACATGAACGAGATACAAACGATCCGCCTGGAAGACTATGTTCAGACAGGTGAAGGCGGAACGGCAATTACGTACAACCATAAAAACGGAAAGACACTGGCCAAGCTCTTCATGCCTGGTGTAGCGGCCGACACGGCCACACGCGAGTTTCTCATCAATCAGGTGGTCTACAAGAGTGGACTGCCCACGCCTCAGCCCATCCGTCTGATTACTGACGGTACGCGCTTCGGCGCAGAGTACGAACTCATCAGTTCCAAGCGCTCTTTCACCCGCATCATCTCGCAGGAGCCAGACCAGCTGGTACCGCTCTCCGAACGATTTGCCGTGCTCGCCCGACAGATACACGAGACACCCGCCGACACACAGCGACTCCCCGACATGAAAGAGCTGGTGGCAACATGGATAGACCGCAGGGAAGGATTGCCAGAGACGTACAAGGAACGGCTCCACCGCTTCATCGATTCCGTCCCTTCAGCGCCGACCTGCCTGCACGGCGACCTGCACATCGGTAATATCATCACAGACGGGCAGCGCGACCTCTGGATCGACGTAGGCGACTTTGCCTATGGCGTGCCCGAATGGGACCTCTGCATGATGTTTTACGCCACCCACTACCTGACAGCTGAGCGCGCAGACAACATCTTCCATCTGGACCTGCCTACGCTCAAAGCCCACTGGGATGCCTTCGCACGAGTCTACTACGGCACAGACTCCAAGGAAGAATTGGAGGCCGAGACCCGAAAGCTCTATCCTTTCTTTGCAGCCAAGATTACATTCATTGGCAGCAAGCTGACTGATGGAAAAGGCCCTATGAGTGAAATTATTCTGCAACGCATTGACCAATATCTTCCACAATGATGAAACGACATTTCTTATCCCTTTTACTCGCCACCATGTTTCTCCCCACCAACGCGCAAGCACAGCAACGTGTCATCGCCTTCGCCGGTATCGAGAATGCCCGAGACATGGGCGGACTCGTCATGCAGGACGGACGTAAGATTCGTCCGGGGATGCTCGTCCGCAGCGGCAACCTCTCTCAGGCCACCGATGCCGACGTAGCCACGCTGAAGGAGCAGTATCACCTGACGAACGTCTTCGACTTCCGCTTCGAAGCAGAAGCCAACGGAGCGCCCGACCGCATCATCGACGGCGTGAACTACACACACCTCTCCACGCTCCCGAAGGCTTTCCTGGCAGGCTTCTCCTCCGGACGTGCCGACACGGCCAAGATGGATTCCAAGAACATGATGGCGGCACTGATGAAATTTGCCTTCACCCCGAAGGCACAGGCGATGGCCAAACAGCTCTACCCGGCCATCGTCGCCGACTCTCTCGCACAGCAGTATTACGGCGACTTCCTCCGCGGCATCCTTCAAGCCGAAGGGGGTGCTCTCTGGCATTGCTCGCAGGGGAAAGATCGTGCCGGCTGGGCATCGGCATTTCTCCTGGCAGCCCTCGGAGCCAGCAGAGAAGTGATTGTCGAGGACTTCGATCTCTCCAACCAGAGCTACGCCCCCCATGTGGAAGCCTTGTCGGCGAAGGTGCGCGACAAGGAAGGCGCTGAAGGCGCCATCGGTTTCATCAAGGCCATGGTAGGCGTGAGCCGCGAGAACTTCGAGACAACGCTCGACCTGATAGACCAGAAGTATGGTTCGCTGACCAAGTACATTGAGGATGAGCTGGGATTCTCGAAGAAAGAACAGAAACAGCTAAGGAAGAAATACTTAACAAACGAATAAAGCATAAACGATTTGTCATGAACGAAGTTCAAAGAATCAATCTGGACGATTACGTACAGACGGGCGAGGGCGGCCAGGCGCTCTCCTACACACGGAAAGACGGCAGCTCCATGGCCAAGCTCTTCCTGAAGAGTTACGGAGCAGAAGACGCCAAGCGTGCGTTTCTGATTTCCAAGGCTGTCTACGAGGCAGGCATTCCTTCACCTCGCCCCATCCGCTACGTGACCGATGGTGAACGCTTCGGCGGCGAATACGAACTCATCGCCGGGAAGCGCTCTTTCACGCGCATCATCTCCGAAGAACCGGAACAGCTGGAACCCCTCACCCGCAAGTTCGCTACGCTGGCCCGAGAGCTGCATTCCACGCCCGCCAACACGGAGGTCTTCCCTGAGATGACGGCCGTCATTCGTCCGTGGATAGAAAAGTCTGAATGCATCTCCGAGCCGTTTCGCCAGCGCCTGCTTGAGAGGCTCGAGACGATGCCATCGCCGAAGACATGCCTGCACGGCGACCTCCACATCGGCAATATCATCACCAACGGAACCAAGGACTACTGGATCGACCTTGGCGACTTTGCATGGGGCGCTCCCGAGTGGGACTTCTCCATGAATTATTTCATTGCATTTTCCATGTCGCCAGAGCGCACCGACCATCTCTTCCATCTCGATCCGCCCACACTGATGCGTCACTGGTCAATCCTCATCCGAGAATACTACGGCTTTGAGACCGACGAGCAGCAGCGCGCTTATGAACAGCATCTCCTGCCGTTCGTCGCCCTGAAGTTAATGTTCAACTTCAGCAAGCGCTACGCCGGCAAGGGACAGCCTTCCCCCCAATTAGAGGCTCTCGCCAACGCTTTCCTCGACGGCAAAGCCCTCGGACTCAGAGTATAACAGGTGCAGAAATACAAGCAGGACAATGGCTAACAAACCCTTAAATACCGAACTGCTGGACCGCGCCATCGTGTTCGCGGTTCGCGCTCATGCCGGCACCGAACGCCGCGGCAAGGGATTCCCCTACATCGTACACCCCTTGGAGGCTGTAGAAATCGTGGCAACAATGACTCCCGACCAGGAAGTGCTGGCCGCCGCAGCCCTCCACGATACCGTGGAGGACACGGATGTCACCTTGGAGCAGATACGTGCCGAATTCGGTGAGCGCATCGCCTCTTTAGTGGCTGCAGAGAGCGACACCTTCCAGGAAGGCGTGAGCGAGGAAGACAGCTGGCACGAGCGCAAACAAGCCGCCATCGACCGCCTGGCCCGCGCGCCCTACGACGCCAAGATGGTGGCCCTGGGCGACAAACTTTCCAACATGCGAGCTATCGCACGAGACCATGCCGTCCAGGGCGATGCCCTCTGGAACCTCTTTCACGCCAAAGACCCCAAGGACCACGAATGGCACTACCGCGGATTGGCCGACTCGCTCCGCGACCTTCAGGACACCTTCGCCTACAAGGAGTTCGAACAACTCATCAATAAGGTCTTCCGGTCATGAATCATTTGCTGGCACTCCGGCATCATCTTTGCTTCACAAGAGAACCATTTTGACACAATAACTTACGACAATGAAAAAGATCTATGATTTCAAGGCCCTGACGAGCAAGGGCAAGGAGATAGACTTCTCCGACTTCAAAGGAAAAGTGCTGCTGATCGTCAACACAGCCAGCAAGTGTGGGTTCACCCCTCAGTTCGCCGGACTGGAGGAACTGAACCAGAAGTATAAAGACAGAGGTCTCGTCATCATCGGCTTCCCCTGCAACCAGTTCAAGGAGCAGGACCCGGGCACCGACGGACAGATCGAGGAGTTCTGCCAACTGAACTACGGCGTGACCTTCCAGATCATGAAGAAGACCGACGTCAACGGCTCTGCTGCCGAGCCCATCTTTGAATATCTGAAAGCTCAGGCTCCCACAGAGGAGTACCATGGTCTGAAAGCCAAAGCGACCGCCGTGATGCTCAAGAAACTCAGCAAGAGCGTAGAAAAAGACAGCGACATCCTCTGGAACTTCACTAAATTCCTCATCTCAAAGGACGGCGAGACCATCAAACGCTTTGCTCCCACCACAGAACCGAAGGACTTCGAGCAGGACATTGAGGCTATGCTTTAGCCTAAACGCACATAAAGCATTCCCTCTTATATCGTCCGCTCGACATTGTTATGGCTATCCCAGCTCTCTGTAACACAGGAGTTGGGATAGCTTCTTTTTTCGTGACATGCCTCCCTTATTCGTTTCCATAGCCATCAGGTACTGATTCCGATGCCTCCGTGAACAAGCGACACCCCCTGGGAACAAGAACAGATTTCCGAGGCAGACGTGGCCCATCACCATAGGGGCAGAAAGACGGGTTCGCAGGAGGGGGAGTTTGTTCCATCACGATGGAATGATTGTTCCATCACGATGGAACGATGGTTCCATCACGATGGAACAAACTCAAGTGTTGGGCGTGGTGAGAAAAAGTGAAGGGGAGGACGAGCAAATGAGAGGGGGAAGACGTGACAATTGCGGTTCGAAATTACACAGATTTCAGGCAGCACGCTTCGCAAGTGCTGACAGTCAGGTATGCAGAACGACTCTCGAAAGCTGCGAAGCCTTTCGCTGTGAATCTGCGTAATAGAGATATTGGTGTCCGCTAAAAACCTTGAGTGATTTCAGGGGCAACTATTTTCTCGGACAGCCGATATACAGGACGTATAAGTAGCCGTTTGGGTGATGTAAAGTGACAGAATATGCCTCAAAATAGCAAATATCGCCATCCTTGGTTAAGTTTATGTTGTGTGAGAGGCTGAATTTTTAGCGGACAGCCGTTGACGCCTCTTAAAAGGGGGCTTGTCTGTTGCTCAAACCTGTATTATTCGACACAAAAACATGTTTAGCGGACACCAATATAATAGAGAGCCAAATTGTTTTGACTGAGGAGGGCTAATCTGTTTAATCCGTGTAATCTGTGGTTCTCTGCACATGCGAAACCAAAGTAAATGAATGGTGCTCGCTTGCGTCTTTCATTTCACCACGAATCAATCGAATTGTACGAATAACGTGGGTCAGCATACAATTCTATTCAAACACTCAGTCATATTTGTAAGATGGGGGAAAAGATGTGTATGATTTCTCCAGGGATGAAGCGTCCCCTCGGGCGGAGCGCTCGCAAGGGCTACTCCTTATAAGCGGTTCCTTATACCTGACTGACGTGAATTTACTGACCTATCAGGAAGATGGCAGGTGTCTTCGACAGATCGGGCAACCGATGGCGGTGCCACTCAGCGACGGTGCGCGTGCAGATCCACTCTTCTGCCGTCGTGATGCCGGCAGCCACACACAGCCGCGTCTGCGGACGCAGCGTCTGACAGAGCGTGTCGAAGAGTTTCTGGTTGCGGAAAGGCGTCTCGATGAACAGTTGTGTCTGGCGTTCCTGCTGGGCACGGCTCTCCAACTGTTTCAGCCGCCGGACACGATCGGACGGGTCGATGGGCAGATAGCCATTGAAAGCAAAGCTCTGGCCGTTCAGCCCAGATGCCATCACTGCCAGGATCATCGACGAAGGCCCCACCAGAGGGACTACCTTGAAGCCACGACGCTGCGCGATGGCGACGACATCGGCGCCCGGGTCGGCCACGGCAGGACAACCGGCTTCGGAAATGACTCCCACGGCCTCTCCCTCGTCCAACGGACGAAGGTAGCTGGCATAGCGGTCGGCATCGGAATGCTTGCCCATGGGATAAAACGTAAGGGCGTCGATATCTATTTCGCGACAGACACGCTTCAGGAAACGACGAGCCGAGCGCACCTCTTCCACAATGAAATGGCGGATGCCGAGAATCACCTCACGGTTGTAGGACGGCAACACACGTTCCTGCGGCGTGTCGCCCAGCTCTACAGGAATCAAGTACAAGGCAGGAAGCAGTGCTGAGGTAGCGGGGTTCTCATTCATAATTTCATTCATCATTAACGCATTCACAGATTAACGAATTAACGGATTAACGAATTAGCAGAAGTATATCTTATTCGTCATTCATCGTTCGTCATTCATCATTCGTCATTCGTCACTCGTCATTCCCATATTACTCTGCAGGTAAAGACGGATGGCATCCGGGACAATGTCCTTGCGGTTCATGCGGGCACGCTGTTCCTCGGTGAATGTATGCTGATAGAGTGAGAAGTCACTGCCAAGGTATTTGTCCAGGCAGATGCCGATGAGCGTATCGCGCACCACCACGCTGGGCCCGAGGCAGGCTATTTGGGTATAGACATGCGGAACGGGGAAGTCGGGATACTCTTCGCGCAAACGGTCGAAGGCGCGGCGGAAGTCCTCCTCAACATCGGAAAGGTCGGCATACTGGCGGTGCACCTCGTCCAGCAACACTTGCATCGTCGAGTCGAGATAGAGATGGCGCAAGCGTTGCTCTATATGCGGCTCATCAACGCGCCCGAGCCGCAAGACGTCCTCAATAAGCAACTTCGTCTCGGCCGGATACTGCGTGTTCATCCTGTAGAGTGCCGTATAGCTGCCCAAGGAGACATACTCGTCCAGCACGCGGTCGTAACGGCTGATACGAACCTCCGGCTCCTGCTCCTTCGCATCGACGGCTTTCCAGCTCCACCAGCCTGCCCCAAGAAGAAGCAACAGCAGGAGGACAAGAATGGGATATCCGGGTTTGCGAAACAGCATAAAGTCTTTACCTATGTTAAATTCTGCGGCAAAGTTAGTGAAAACTTGTTTAACCACCAAAGGATTTGCTAAAAAAGTTAAAGAAACGTACCATTAGGGGAGGACAAGAAAAAGGGTATGCCGAAGAGCATACCCTTTGCTTTTTGCACGCGTGCGCGCTATTATGATAGATGATACGTTTACGCGCGTGCGCGCGTATATATATTAAGGTAGACTGGCGCGACTACTTCTCCTGACGGTCGTCGATGTTCTCGCCTTCCGTGGGAGCCAACCTTGAGAAGTCGTCGAGGCCGTTCTTAATCAAGATGTTGTACCACTGGATGAGCTTCTTGACATCAGCAGGATAGATACGGTCGGCATCGTAATCCGGCAGCACCTGGCCGAGGTAGTCGAAGAGTTCCTCGCGGGAAGCCTTCTTGTAATCAAGGCTACACTGTGCGCCGTTCTCCTTTTCCTTGATGGCAGTGAGGACATCAGCCAGAGGAACTTCCTTCTCAGAAGTGTACATGGCAATATCAGCCAGGGAGATGACACGGTCGGTGGCAAAGGCAGGCTGACGATGTTTCTTCTCGTCGAGGGTCTCAACAATCAGGTTACGGTTGCCACGCGAGACGAGCTTGAACAAGCCCGGTTTGCCTGCAATAGCTAAAATAGTCTCAAGCATAGATAGTCTAAAAATTAAAAATGTGAATTAATTTTGAATTAGCTGTATGATGGTTTGCAGTTGCGGCAGAAGGGGTCTGCCGTCGTTATGGACAAGATAGTCGGCGGCTTCGAGACGAGTGGCATCGTCAGCCTGCTGTGCCATGCGCTGACGCACATGCAGCTCGTCGAGGCCGTCGCGCTGCACGACACGCTGCAAACGGAGGTCGGCAGGGGCATGGACGACCAGCAGGCGGTCGATGACATCTCGGAAACCGGCTTCCAACAGGATGGCGCTCTCAAAAGCAACCAAGCCGCGTGCCTGAGAGGCCCAACAGAGGAAATCCTCCTTCACGGCAGGATGAACGATGGCATTCACACGCTGTGCATGCTCCGAAGAAGCGAAGAGATAACGGGCTACAGCGGCGGTGTCCAGCTGTCCGTCGGCGCGGTAAGCCTCGACGCCGACAAGAGCTGTCAGCCTCCGACGGATGTCGGGCGATGTCGTCATGAGGCGGCGCGCCTCACGGTCGCTGTCATAGACCGGGATGCCGAAATGCTCCGTCAGCAAGCGCGCCACATAACTCTTGCCGCTGCCGATGCCGCCCGTGATACCAAGCTTCACGATGTCTCTCATTCTTCCGTCTGTTCTATCATAAACTGCACGACTTCGGGCTGTATACGCACCTGCGAAACGCCCTCCGGCACGGTGCGCAGCTGAAGGTGAAGAATAGAGTCTGCATGGTCGACGAGTTCCTCATAGGTCACCGTCAGAGCGAAGTCATCGGCATTCATCTTCTTGTAGTTCATGGCTCCGACGCGGAAGGAGACCGTCGCCGTGGAGGGGAAGGTGCGAAGTACATGGCCGCCAGGGAAATTGATGCCGACGATAGGCACCTCAACCTGCTTCTGCGTGTACACATCGACCACGGCCGTCAGTGTGACAACGTCGGGTTCTATCTTGAGACCTTTCATGCCGGCCAGAGGAATCTGGCGGACGGTGGTCTCGCCGAGGTCAAGCAGATTCGTCGGAACAGAGGTAAGAACCGTCAGCGAGTCGAGCATCTTTTCTTCGCCCCACACCGTCACAGAGTCTGGCTCGCACTTCAGACTGGCCAGATAGTAGAGGGGGGACGTCTCGACATGCCCGCGGAACTCCACTGCCACACGCTTCTTGGCGCCGCGAGTGTAGTAGTATTCCAGCGTATCTGGACGTATGGAAATGATGCGCGTGGTACTCTGCAGCAACGTGAGCAGTTGCTTCTGCACCTCAGCGTGCGGCAGCACAACGTGAGCGAAATTGGCACCCTTGTCGTTGGCAGAGAAGTCTATCTCCACCGGGTTATCAGCAAAATCCCACTCGTAACGCCAGAGCTGAATACCGCGGTCGCGCAGCTGCACCTGCAGATACTCAGGCAAGTCGGTGGTCACGACCGTTCCCTCGGGGACATTGGACAGGCGCAGAGGCACCTTCAGTTCCATCTCGTACGTCTCGTTGAGCGTCTGCAACAGCCAGAAGCCGGCTGAGAGAAACAGGAAAACGAGAAACACCAGGACCTCACGGCTCACCTTACGGAGGAAGAAGGCCCTGACGTTGTCAAGAAACCGATGGAGCTGAATGCTGTCCATGGACGAGCGAGATTATTTGGAATAGTTGTCCGTGCTGGCAGCCGATCCGAAGACTGAATTGCGATCCACACGGATGCGGACACCGCTGGCCACCTCGAGAATGAGGATGTTGTTGGCCTCGTCGATATCGCGGACCGTGCCGTAGACACCGCCGGCCGTGATGACATTCTGGCCCTTCTCAATGTTGTTACGGAATATCTGGATTTCCTTCTGTTTCTTCTGCTGCGGACGAATCATGAAGAAATACATGATGGCAAACATGGCCACGAGCATCAGAATCATGCCCATACCGCCGTCACCTTGTGCAGCCTGTAGGAGAATCGTTAAAACTTGCATAGTTTATAGTTTTTATTGTTTTTTAGGTTCATGGGTATCATTCCTGCCCTTCTGGAGCCTCAACGGCCGCCTCGCCATCGGCATACTCGGCCGGCTCGAACTTCTCCGAGGTCTGTTCGGGCATTTCCTTCTTCAGCTTACCCTCGGCAATCAGGCTGCGGGCCATGGCGTCGAGCATTCCATTGATGTAGCCGCCACTGCGGGGCGTGGAATAGAACTTGGCTATATTGACATACTCGTTGATGGTCACGGAGACGGGAATCTGCGGGAAGGTGAGCATCTCGGCCAGCGCATTCTGCATGATGACAAGATCCATGAAAGCGATTCGGCTGAGGTCCCAGTTGCGCAGGAACTGCGAGATGATGCCCCGATAATGCTCTGCACCAAGCAAGGAAGCACGGAAGAGGCGCTTAGCGAACTCGCGGTCTTCCTCGTCGCGGTACTCTGGCAGGAGATCCTGACTGACGCCCGACTTGGCTTCGAAGCGGTTGATGGTCTTCAGGACAAAGGTATCGATGATGAAGCGGTCATCGTTCCAATAGAGACTCTTCTCCTCCAGCAGCTGGTCCAGTTCCTCGTTCTCGGCAATGACCGTCTTATAGATGCGTCGCCAGAGGTCGCGGTCTTCCTCATAGGTAGGCTCGTCGGAGCGCTCCATCCATTCTTTGTACAGTTCCGACTCGGCAAGGCTCTTCCAGACGCGGCGGACGAAGTCCTCATCGTCGGCCCACGTTTTCTTCTGGGACGAGACGATGTCCTTGAGTTGGGCATTGCTGGTCAGCTGAGCCATGAACTTATTCTCGACAAACCGACTGCTGGGCATCGGCTCGCCCAACCGGCGGGCACGGCTCGATGCCGTCTCAAATGCCCGTTCCGCCATATGGTTCACGTCAACCATGAGCTGCAGCATATAGATGTAAAGGTCGTACGCTTTGGAGAGACTGAAGAATAATTCCTTTTCGGCCGCATCCAGTTTGTGTGTTCCATTCTGGTAGTGTGCATAGGTGAGCTGAACGACCTTAATACGTATAAGTTCTCTGTTTATCATAAGTGCGAAATGGGCAAAAAGAGGGTTTCCTTTGTTTTTAGAGTGCAAAAGTAGTTAAAATCGGGCAAAGAAGCACTTTTCCGAACAAGTTTTTCATATTTTTTTAGGTAATTCGGCATTTTATTGCGACTTTTGTCCCGTAAAAAGTAATGAAAGTACACTTAACACCCTTATGAGAGAACAAAGCAATTCCTTCAAACGGCCGGAAAAAGACATTCTCTTTTCCCGGGCCATCAAAGCCGGCAAACGCCTTTATTACATCGACGTGAAACAGAGCAGCCGAGGCGAGATGTATCTGGCCTTGACAGAAAGCAAGAAGATTGTCAGCGGCGACCCTGAGATGCCGCAGGTCAACTACGAGAAGCACAAGCTCTTCGTCTATCCCGAAGACTTTGAGAAATTCACCAACAGCCTGGCCGACGCCATCAAGTATATCTACGAGCAGCAAGGGCAAGTGCCGCAGCGGCCCGAAGAACCCAGAGACATTCAGATCGAGGGCCTTGAGTTCTGACGACTGCCGTTAGCCCTGAACACGTATAGACATACCTTATAACGCGTATAGACATATAAGAGAACGCTTATAGACGTACACTCAAATACGTATAGACGTGAGGCCGGAAAGGAGCAATCCCTTCCGGCCTCTGGTATATACGACGTTAAGTATGGTTTACTGCAGGTGGACGCTGACCTCGACGTGGTAGGTGTCCTGTCCGCTCTTGATGTCGGCAGCGAGGTTCAGCCAGCACTGACCTTTGTATTCACCTGTCTTGAAGGCTACTGTGGCTTTACCGTTCTCATAGGAGCATCCCATGGTCTCAATGTCTGCCCAGTTGTAATCCAGCTGGCCTTCGAGCTCGCTGACTTCCTTACAGCTGTAGGTGCCATAGTAGTTCTTTCCGCTGGTGAAATCGATGCAGAACTTACCTGTTTTGGTGAAGAAGATGTCCTTCACGTTATAGTCCTTTCCGAACTCATCGCTAATCTTACAGTCGCTCTCGGTCTGTGCCCACTGCTTGATCGACTCGAAGTCGCAGGCTTGGAAGAGGGGCGATGTCAGCTGGGTGCCGTTGGGCAGTTTCTTCAGTTTCACACGCGTGGAGATAGGTTTCCACGTGCGGCAGAGTTTGTCGAGGAAGGAGCTCTTACCTATCTCCTGTTCCTTCTCGGCAGAGACAGCCTCGGGTTCGCCGGATTTCTCCTGGATAAGCAAGGTGAAGGTTCCATCGCCCTTATCCGTCACCGTAATGGTGCCCCACTCCTTGCCATTGATAAAGATGGTATAGGTGTTGCCCTCTTTCGTGTATGTACCGACCAGGTAATCATAGCTCTCGGAACCTTTGTCGGCACGGGTGGCTTTAGCGCCGACATTGAAAACCAGACGTTCCAACACGACGTTGCCCGACTCCGTGAACACTACACTACGCGTTGTCACACCTTCTCCCTTTACCTTAAAGCTGGCGGCATTAGCCTTTTGTGTGGGAACAGGATACTCATAAGGAGTGGAATCCTCGTCGTCATCATCGCTGCTGCAAGCAGCAAAGCCAAGCGGCAATGCTACTGCCAGCATGACATAGAAAAATTTGTTCAGTTTCATTGTCCTTTTAGTTTAATTTGTTGATTTATACTTTTATGGAATCTTCAAATCATTAAAGCATCACGTCTTTAAGACTTAGAAGATGCGTCCCGTCAGACGGACGTTCAGTACGGGCCACACCTTGACCTTCGTGATGATGTCCATGGCATCGTCGAAATCTTTCTTGAAGCTCTCGCCGAGGTCGTCGCCCAGGTCTTCACCTTTGATTTCCAGCCAGCGGTCCACCTCGGGCGCATACGCCTTCACTTTCGGAGTGCCATGGAACTGCACTCCTATGTCGCACGAGACGCCAAAGCGCTTGTCGCCCTTGGGCATCATACGTCCGAAGCCTATACCCACATAGGGCTTGAAACCGTTTGTGATGAGCTTGGCGTGGATGACGCCGTTCGCATCGGGCTCGACGACATACTCGTTCGGATTATTCGTCTGCGGGATGAAGCCACCTCGGATGGGGACGTTAGGATCCTGAGTGAAGTCGGCCGTCACCAATTCCTTCGTGCCAAAGAAAGCACCGACCGTCACATGGAAGGAATGCTTCAGGCCAAAGGGATAGGCATCGATCAGCACCTTTCCTTCTACTTTCTTGAATTTGGCATCCACATTACCCTTACCACTTTTATGGTTTCGGGTATAGCTGATGTCTTTGAAGCTCGGCGAGATGGTGGGGAAGAAGCTCATGCCGGCACGCAGACCGGCATACTCGGTAACGGGCGTGCAGAGCTCGATGCCGATACCATCGGTTCCCACGGAGAGACCTGCTCCCAGATGAGTAAAGAGGTAGTTGTCCACGGGCAGTCTGAAATCCTCTGCAGGTTCGGGCGTCACCTGCGCACGCACCCCGACAGCAGCGGAAAGCGCAAGGACGGCAATGAGTAGATTCTTTCTTTTCATAGGGTAAAGAAGATTGATTTGATAGACTTGACGCCACAAAGGTAGCACGAAAATGTTCACACGACAACTTTTTCGTCACTTTTTTCACCTTTCCGTTCAGAAAATAGAACCGCTCTTATCGATTTCTCACTTTAATCACTTAACTTTGCAGCCAAAATCAAACTATACCCTACTCTTTTATGGCTATTTTCTTCTTCCGTACCCCACAGCAACACGTCATTGCCACCCAAGTGGATCACACGCTCACGACCGAGGAAAGCGAAAAACTCTGCTGGCTCTACGGTGGTGCCACACGCATCGACGCTACGACCTTGACAGGGAAATTCATAGGACCACGCCGCGAAATGATTACCCCTTGGAGCACCAATGCCGTTGAGATCACCCAGAACATGAGCCTCAGCGGCATTGCGCGTATCGAAGAGTACATCCCTGCCGAGGGCGCCGACTTCGACCCGATGCTGCAGCGCCTCTACGACGGTCTCGACCAGGAAATCTTCACCGTGGACATCCAGCCCGCGCCCATCCTGCACATCGACGACCTCGAAGCGTATAACGAGCAGGAAGGTCTGGCCCTCTCGCCCGAAGAGATTCAGTATCTGCATGAGGTGGAGCAGCAGTTGGGACGCAAGCTGACGGACTCGGAAGTCTTCGGCTTCGCACAGATCAACAGCGAGCACTGCCGCCACAAAATCTTCGGCGGCACCTTCGTCATCGACGGCGAAGAGAAGCCACAGAGTCTCTTCCAGATGATCAAGCAGACGACACAGGAGAATCCGCACAGGATTATCTCGGCCTACAAGGACAATGTAGCCTTTGCCGAAGGACCTGTCGTAGAGCAGTTTGCCCCCGCCGACCACGCCACCAGCGACTATTTCCGCGTGAAGGAAATCGAGAGCGTCATCAGCATCAAGGCCGAGACGCACAACTTCCCCACCACGGTGGAGCCCTTCAACGGCGCCAGCACCGGCACGGGCGGCGAGATTCGCGACCGCATGGGTGGCGGCGTCGGTTCGTGGCCGATAGCCGGCACGGCGGTGTACATGACATCTTATCCCGGCTCGTCCGAAGGCGATGAGCGAGACGGCAGCCAGACATTGCCCCAAGGCGCTCTGCCTCGCCGCCAGTGGCTCTACCAGACGCCGGAACAGATTCTGATCAAAGCCTCCAACGGCGCATCGGACTTCGGCAACAAATTCGGGCAACCGCTCATCACGGGTTCCGTGCTCACCTTCGAGCACGAAGAGAACGGCGAGCAGTATGGCTACGACAAGGTCATCATGCTGGCCGGCGGCGTAGGCTACGGCACCAAACGCGACTGCCTGAAGGGTACACCGCAAAAGGGTAACAAGATTGTCGTCGTGGGCGGCGACAACTACCGCATCGGACTCGGTGGAGGCTCGGTCTCCAGCGTGGACACCGGCCGCTACAGCAGCGGCATCGAACTGAATGCCGTGCAGCGCGCCAACCCAGAGATGCAGAAGCGTGCCAACAACCTCGTACGTGCATTATGCGAAGAAGATGTGAACCCCGTCGTCAGCATTCACGACCACGGCTCCGCAGGCCACGTCAACTGCCTCTCGGAACTGGTCGAAGACTGCGGCGGACTCATCGACATGGCGCAACTGCCCATCGGCGACCCCACGCTCTCGGCCAAGGAAATCATCGCCAACGAGAGCCAGGAGCGCATGGGACTGCTCATTCAGGAAGAGCACCTCGACCACGTCCGCGCCATTGCCGAACGCGAGCGTGCTCCGCTCTACGTCGTCGGCGAGACCACGGGCGATGCTCATTTCGCCTTCCAGCAGGCCGACGGCGTCCGTCCCTTCGACCTTGACGTGGCTCAGATGTTTGGCCATTCGCCTAAGACGGTGATGGTCGACGAGACCGTGGAGCGCCGCTACGAGGAAGTGGAAACAGCATCGTCAGACGAGCGGATTGACCTCGCTCAGCAATTGTCCGACGTTCTCGCGCTTGAAGCCGTAGCCTGCAAGGACTGGCTGACGAACAAAGTGGACCGTTCCGTCACGGGCAAGGTGGCCCGCCAGCAATGCCAGGGCGAGCTGCAGCTGCCGCTCTCCGACTGCGGCGTCGTGGCCCTCGACTATCGTGGCCACGAAGGCATTGCCACCGCACTCGGCCATGCCCCACAAGCCGGCCTGGCAGACCCTGCAGCAGGCTCCGTCCTCTCTGTGGCCGAGAGCCTGACGAACATCGTCTGGGCACCGCTGGCAGAAGGCCTCGACAGCGTCAGCCTCAGCGCCAACTGGATGTGGCCGTGCCGATCGCAAAAGGGCGAGGACGCACGCCTCTATGCTGCCGTGCAGGCGCTCTCTGAGTTCTGCCGCGCGCTGGAAATCAACGTCCCGACGGGCAAGGACAGCCTCTCCATGACACAGAAATACCCCGACGGCTCAAAGATCATCGCCCCGGGTACCGTCATTGTCACCTCGGGTGGCGAAGTCAGTGACATCCGGAAAGTGGTCTCGCCCGTGCTGGCCGACGAGCCGAAGTCGGCACTCTACCACATCGACTTCTCCTTCGACGAGTTGCGGTTGGGCGGCAGTGCCTTCGCACAGGCCAACGGCAAAGTGGGCAGCGACGTACCCACCTGCACCAATCCTGAATACTTCCGCGACGCTTTCAACGCCGTGCAGGAATGCGTCCGCAAGGGATGGCTTCTCGCCGGGCATGACATCAGCGCCGGCGGTCTCATCACCACGCTGTTGGAGATGTGCTTCGCCAACACCCGCGGCGGCATGAAAATCAACCTCGTCAACTTCCAGACCGACGACCTTCTGAAGATTCTCTTTGCTGAGAATCCGGGCGTCGTCGTGCAGGTCAGTGCCAAGCACGAAGCGGAGTTCAAGAAGCTGATGGAAGAGAATGGCGTCGGATTTATCTATATAGGTACGCCTGCGCGCGAACGAATACTCCGCATCCGCAAGGGCGACTTTGAAGAGACGCTGGACATCGACGCCCTGCGCGACCGCTGGTATGCGCCGTCTCATCGTCTCGACCGCAAGCAGAGCTTCAACGGCTGTGCCGACCAGCGTGCCGAGAACTACAAGCATCAGCCCATCGACATTCGTCTGCCCAAACACTTCACGGGCAAGCTTGCTCAGTACAAACTGAACCCCGACCGCTGGAAGAACGCTTCCGCCGGCAGCGTCAAAGCGGCTATCATCCGCGAAAAGGGCACCAACGGCGAACGCGAGATGGCCTATTCGCTCTATCTCGCTGGCTTCGAGGTAAAAGATGTCATGATGACCGACCTCATCGCCGGACGCGAGACGCTGGACGACGTGCAGATGATTGTCTTCTGCGGAGGCTTCTCCAACAGCGACGTCCTCGGCTCTGCCAAAGGCTGGGCCGGAGCCTTCCTCTACAACCCGAAGGCCAAGGCAGCCCTCGACCGCTTCTACGCACGCCCGGACACCCTCTCCCTCGGCATCTGCAACGGTTGCCAGCTCATGGTGGAACTGGGTCTGCTGGAGAAGACGTCCGAGCTGAGCGGCAACCAGGCGCAGCGCGCGACAATGCTCCACAACGACAGCCACAAGTTTGAGTCAGCCTTCCTCGGGCTCACCATCCCCGAGAACGACAGCATCATGCTGGGCTCTCTGGCCGGCAGCAAGCTTGGCATCTGGGTGGCGCACGGCGAAGGCAAGTTCCACCTGCCGCAACCGGAGAACAGCTACCATATCGTGGCCCGATACAGCTACGACCAGTACCCCGGCAACCCCAACGGCTCCGACTACAGCGTCGCAGGTCTCTGCTCTGCCGACGGGCGCCATCTGGCAATGATGCCCCACCTCGAGCGCGCCATCTTCCCCTGGCAGTGCGCCTACTATCCCGCCGACCGTCTGAAGGACGACGTCACGCCATGGATAGAAGCCTTCGTCAATGCAAGGAAATGGTGTGAGCGTCAGCACAGAGGATAACAGAAGACCTACGACAACACAACAGCAGCGCACCCTTCCCCGGGGAGGGGAGAAAAGGCGCACCCTTCCCCTCCCGCCAGGGAGGGAAGCCTCTGAAATGAAAGGCGATTTACGAACTCATAAAATGACAACAAGCGAACAATCCCATACACCGCGTCAGCCTCTCCCCTCCTCCACGGGAGGGGCTGGGGGTGGGTCTGCCGAGGCTGGCGCTTCCGCCCCTACCTTATTCACCACCTTCTTCCACATTGGCCTGTTCACCATCGGCGGCGGCTACGCCATGATTCCGCTCATCGAGGCCGAGGTGGTGGACAGGAAGAGCTGGATCGGGCGCGAAGACCTGCTCGACCTGATGGCCGTGGCACAGTCGTGCCCGGGTGTCTTCGCCGTGAACATCGCCATCTTCATCGGCTACAAGCTGCGGGGCGTACGCGGAGCCGTGACGGCGGCCCTCGGCTGCATCTTGCCTTCATTCCTCATCATCCTCGCCATCGCCCTCTTCTTCCACCAGTTCCAGGACAACCCCTGGGTGGCACGCGCTTTCCGGGGCATCCGGCCCTGCGTCGTCGCCCTCATCGCCGTGCCCACCTTCAGGATGGCGCAGACCGCCCGCATCGGCTGGACCAACGTCTGGATTCCCGTGGTGAGCGCCTGCCTCATCTGGCTCGTAGGCATCTCGCCCATCTGGATCATCGCCGCCGCAGGACTCGGAGGCTATCTCTATGGGAAATTGCTCAACACACAATAAGCTGGCACTTTTCAATCTCTCAACCTTTCACTATTTCAATTTTTCAATTTTTCAATCTTTCAATCTTCCTGATGATTTTTCTGCAACTCTTCATCACTTTTTTCCTCATAGGCCTCTTCGGTTTCGGCGGCGGCTACGCCATGCTCTCGATGATACAGAGCGAGGTCGTCACGAACCATCACTGGATGTCCATGGGCGAGTTCACTGACATCGTGGCCATCTCACAGATGACGCCCGGCCCCATCGGCATCAACTCCGCCACCTACGTGGGCTACACCGCCATCGTCAATGCCGGCGGCTCGCATTGGATGGGCATCCTGGGCAGCGCCACTGCCACGTTTGCCGTCACACTGCCCTCCTTCATCCTGATGCTGATCATCGCCCGCTTCCTGTTGAAATACAAGCACCATCCTGCCGTCGAACACGTCTTTTCGGGACTTCGTCCCGCCGTCGTCGGTCTGCTCGCGGCCGCCTGCCTGCTGCTGATGACTCCCGACAACTTCTCCTCGCCTGCCGAATCGCCGTGGCAATTCTACATCAGCATCGCCATCTTCCTCGGCACACTCATCGCATGCCGAGTCTACAAGATGAACCCCATCCGTGTGCTCCTCTTCTGCGCCCTCATCGGCCTGCTCTTGTTCTGATGAGTCCGCGACGTGCGAAGCGCAAGGCTGACGAGATACACATAAAGGAACTTATATTGCAGTGACCACACCCTCTGTTGCGGTTTCTTTTCGTTTTTTCATCCCTCCGCCTAAGGCACATAATACGCCTCGGGAGCACAAAATGATTCCACAAGTACGTTGAGGGACGATTTTTGCATTGAAATGCAGAAAAAACATTTACATGGTTAACGTACTTGTTCTTAGCCGTTTAACAACGCCCTGTACGCCTCTATAAAGAACTTCTGCCGCCATTTTCGGATCTTATGTACACTTTTTTCACGCCATCATGGGATATTTTTGCACATTTTCGACACAAAAGGGGGGGGACTACGTTACCCCCAACGCCCCAAAGCATTACCCCCTAATAATATAATATTCAACCGACTAACTTAAAAAAGGCAGTGGGGTGTCCCTTTTGTTTGAAAAAAATCGGTGTAAGTGCAAAAAAATATACTCCTGTTAATCAGTTAATTCGCTAATTCATTCATCCGTTAGTGACGATTTTGTAGCGTAGAGCGGGGATTTTGTGCTCAAAATGCGGGATTTTGTCGCTTTTTTTACATCGTT
>CAMVFC010000038.1 GCA_947166655.1 uncultured Prevotellaceae bacterium | reverse complement strand
TTGAGAATGACCTCAAAGAGGCCGAGAAATATATCGTCAACCTCACCGACACACGTGGGAAAACGCTTCCTGACCTGGCTGCTGTCTATGGATTGGAAGCACGTCTGTACATGTGGGTTGAGGATTATGCCAAGGCCGAGGAGGCAGCCAAAAAGGCTATTGCAGCCAGCGGTCTCACACCGATCAGCCAGGCTCAGGCCCTTGATCCTTCCAAAGGCTTCAACAGCACCGACTACTGGATGTGGGGTTCCACCCAGACCGCAGAGAGTCCTACCGTCGAGTCTGGCATCCTGAACTGGACCAGCTGGGTCAGCAACGAGACACAGTTCGGCTACGCCAGCGCAGGTCCGATGTCGATGATTGGCAAGTCCGTGTACGACCGCATCAGCGATAACGACTGGCGTAAGCTCTATTGGAAAGCTCCGGCGGGCTCTGCACTGGAAAGTCAAGTTCCTTTCCTGAAAGCCAACTATAAGGAAGATCTGGTAGAATATGCTTCCATCAAGTTCCGCCCGGGTAGTGGCAACGATGGCGATGGCACCATCGGCGCAGCCTGTTCGTATCCTCTCATGCGTGTGGAGGAGATGTTCTTCATTCAGGCAGAGGCTGTAGCCCAGCAAGGTCGTGTTGACGATGCCAAGACTCTTCTCACCGACTTCATGGCTACACGTAATCCCAACTATTCTTGCACACTGACCGAAAAAGATGCGGTCGTCGAGGAAATCGTCTTCCAGAAGCGTGTGGAGCTTTGGGGTGAAGGTCAGACCTTCTTCGATATCAAGCGCCTGAACATGTCCGTAACGCGTGGATACGAAGGCTCTAATTTCTATGAGCTCTGCCGCTTCAACACCAACGGCCGTCCGGCATGGATGAACTTCGTCATCGTCCGCACAGAGGAGAACAACAACTCTGCCGTCACGGGCATGAACAACCCCGACCCATCGGACTATTATACTCCAATAAAAGAAGATTAAAGAAATGTAATATCAAGTATGAATATGAAACAGTTTTTCAGATATGCATTTGTAGCCTGCTTAGGTACGTTTGCCATCAGCCTCAGCTCCTGTGATGACAAGTATGAATATACCCCTGCCAGCGCTGATGACCTTGGTGGCAATGCTTTCATGATACCCGCAGAAAGCACTGAAATCGCCCTTACAGAGGGCGAAGAACAAGCGTTCACGGTTACCGTCTCTCGCGTGGATTCCACCAAAGCAGAGACCATCGCCCTGACGAGCGACAACGACAAGTTCAAAGCTCCCACTCAGGTTGAGTTTGCTGCTGGAGAAAAGAGTAAGACGGCCATCGTCACATTCAACATCGAACCTGGCACACGGGAAAAAGTGAACATCCGGGTCTCTGAGA
Source organism: uncultured Prevotellaceae bacterium (assembly GCA_947166655.1). Classification (GTDB taxonomy): domain Bacteria; phylum Bacteroidota; class Bacteroidia; order Bacteroidales; family Bacteroidaceae; genus Physcousia. The sequence goes on along the minus strand of CAMVFC010000038.1, from coordinate 26,026 downwards.
AGGATGCTTTCGACTATGGACTGCCTGAATTAGGCTTTACCGTCACTCGCTATGCAGCAAAGAATGCAGTCATGGCGTATGGCATGTTCGAGACTCAGGCAGAGACCACACTATACTACTTCGACAACGAATACACGATTCCAGCCGACTTCGAGAATGGCTATGAGGCGGACATTCATTTTATTTGGAATGAGGATAACACCATCGTTTTGCCACTGCAAGCCGCATGGTCACATAAGACTTATGGTGATATCTTTATCATCGGTAATGCCAATGGGGATGCCAAAGTCACAGCCTCAAGTGTTGATGGTAGTGGTGTCGCTGGTAGCTATGACCCCGAGGAAAAGATGATTACACTGAATCTTCTCCACGCTGTACCTGGTTTAGGTTCCTTCGGCACATATCCTGATTACATCCTCATTTCTGAATAACATCCCATAGGAATCATCTATAAGGGCCAGATGGGAGTCGATACTCTCACCTGGCCTTTTAACATCAAATCACGACGAAAATGAAAAGAGCCATCAGCGTCTTCTTTGTAATCTCATTTATCTTTACGGCACATGCGCAGCTACGCACGGTCGGAACAATGAGAGCCATCGTCCGGGAGGTAGTCAACATGCCTACAGATATCCTCTACACGTCAGACGAAGTTACGGTCGTCGGCCGGCGGCAGGGAGGATTTGTCATCATAGCGAATGACGAAACCGCGCCTGCTCTTCTGGGCTATTCCTCGGAAAGGTTCTGCAGAGAGGGCAACCCAGCCCTGCAATGGTATCTGAAAGCTGCAAACGCAGCTATTGCACAGGGCAAGGGCAGGAAACATACGCCTCTCATTCCTAAGGGGGATTTCAAGTCTGAAGTAAAGCCACTCATCACCACGGAATGGTCGCAGGAAACACCTTATAACAAGCTCTGTCCTATGCTTTCCGGTCGCACACCATACCCCACCGGATGTGTGGCCACTGCTATGGCGCAGATTATGAACTACTGGAAATATCCCGACCAGGGACAAGGCGAGGCTACCCTCAGCGTTACGGTAGATGGGATTGGCAGCATCATCAGTGCCGATTTCAGTAAAGCCACTTACCGTTGGGATCTGATGTTGGATACATACCCTGCCGGTGAATACACTGACGAAGAGGCAGAAGCGATTGCTCTGCTTATGCTGCATTGCGGTATTGGCGCAGGCATGTCGTACTCCCCCACAGGAAGCGGAACCCAATCACGGCAGGCAAGGACGGCACTCAGTAGATATTTCAAATACAATCCCAATATCGACTTGCTGCACAGAGATTTCTTCTCGCTCGAACAATGGATGCACATGCTCTATACAGAGTTTAATGAAGGACGTCCCGTCTATTATGCTGCGCAGGATACCAACGGCGACTCCGGGCACGCTTTTATCATCGACGGATATGATGCGGACGGACTCGTACATGTCAACTGGGGATGGGGACCCGATAGCGGGAATGGTTATTATGACCTCTCCCTGCTTGAAGTCAGCAATTCCAAATTTAGCAGTGGACAGGAGGTCCTGACACACATTGCTCCCACGCAGATAAACGATTATCATTCACACATTGTCTGCAACGGAGGCATCTCTTGCTCGCTCTTTGGAAAGAAACTGAGGTTCAGCATAGACATGCTCTACAACATGACAGGTGATAAAGTGAGTGGAGAAGCAGCCCTGGTGATGGAGCACGAAGGCAAGCAGTACCTGCTGAAGACTGAGCCTTTCACAGAAGTTGTTCACTTCTCGGCTGTAGAGGTTTCCCTCGGTGGCCTTTACACTCTTCCGGCTGATCTGGAAGATGGAACTTACAGGATATATGCGGCCGCCAAAACACCGAGCGACGCAGACTGGCGGCCTATCCACACTCGTGAAGGATATGTGAATCATGCATTCCTTACGCTGTATGACGGTGTTCCCTCTGGCCTTGAGACTTCGGAGTCAGACACTTGGACGGGTATCTGCCTTCCGAGTCCGGACATGCAGACAACGTTGACTCCGTCATCCCATTGCTACGACCTCAGCGGGCGCCGCGTGCTGCGACCTGTGAAGGGCCTTTACATCCGCGATGGACGTAAGGTTCTAAAGAGTGAGAAATGAACGAGTGAAAAGTAAAAAATAAAAGGGTCTCCCCCCGAACGACTGGACTCTCCCCCCGAACAACCGGACTCTCCCCCCGAACAACCGGACTCTCCCCCCGCCCTCCCTAAAGGGAGGGAGCAGTTACATGACAAGAGCAGATATTCGTGTTCTCTGCTTTTAGAAGTAATTGCTCCCTCCCTTTAGGGAGGGCGGGGGGAGAGTCCGGTCGTTCCGGGGGGAGAGTCCGGTTGTTCGGGTGGGAGAGTCCGGTCGTTCAGGGGATGGGCTTTCTCGTCCCTCCCTTTTTACTCAAGCATGTGAGCGTCCAGCCCGACAAGTGTAAGGTCTCTCTTGGCAGCCATCTTCCGCAGGTTGATGGTAGCGTAGCGCATACGCCCCAAAGCGGTATTGATGCTACAGTTTGTCAATACTGCAATTTCCTTAAAGGGACGATTCTCGTAGATGCGCATCTGTACGACCTCACGCTGGGGTTCCGGCAGCTGGTCAATCATCGTTTCGAGTTCGGAATAAGTCTGCTCGTTGTGAAGGGAGTCCTCGATGCACGAATCGGCATAGCGTGTATCAGCTTTCAGCCGGTTACGCATCTTCTCGTCCCTGACATCCACGACACACATGCCACCATGCCGATAGGAATCGGCCACCAGGTTACGCGCTATACGCAGGATCCAACGAAGAAACTTGCCGTCGGGCGTGTAGCGATGGCTGCGAATATACTGTATTGCCTTGAAGAAGGTTTCCTGAAAAATGTCATTGCTTCGATCCTCATCGCGGACCAAAGCCAGGATATAGCCATAAATATTGCCTTGATAGCGCTCTAAAAGAACGTCAAACGCAGAGTCATTACCATCTTCATAGAGCTGAACGAGCATGTCGTCAGTCTCATTTCTGAGGTTTTGCATTACTGTTTTGTTACTTGGTTTCGGAGTAATGTAATGTCGATAGGCAATGATTTTTTAGGGTTTGCGGGTGCAAAGGTGGGACTTTTTTACGAAACGTCCAAACTTTTCTGCATTTTTTTATGATTCTACGAGCAGAGCGCCCTCTAAACGAGCGCCTCTGAGGAAATCGGCAACAGGCATCCGGCGCTTGCCGGCCAACTGGATATCGGTCAGACGAAGGTAGCCATCGCGCAACGGGACGAGAAGAGAAGCCTCGCCCCTCTCCCCTCTCCAGACGCAGAGGGGAAGTCCCTCTCCCGACAGACCAACCTCCAACCCCTCCCGTGAAGGAGAGGAGAGAATACCCTCTCCCGAAGACCTGTCCCCAGCCACTCCCGTGAAGGAGGGGCGTCCTCCGGCTTGCTGGAAGCATTCGAGCGTAGCCAGGCCCTCTCCCTCATGGGAGAGCGGGGAGAGGGTCTCCTCTCCTCCCTCACAGGAGGGGTTGGGGGTGGGGCTGTCGGGAATCATCTCCCCGACTTTCTCCGCGAAGAAGATTTTCAGCTGCGTCTCTTTACCATCGGCTGTGCGCAGGGTCGTCCACGCAGCAGGGTACGGCGAGAGGCCACGAATGAAGTCGTAGGCACTCTTGACGGTATGCTGACTCCAGCGAATCTCGCAGTTCTCCTTGAAAAGTTTGGGAGCTGGATTCAGCCTGTCGCCCTTCGTCATTCCTGAAGCATCAAGCGACTGAGGTCGAGCGCGTCCTTCGTCATTCGTCATTCGTCCTTCGTCATTCGTCATTAATTCCTCCTGCTCCACCGTCTGAACGTTTCCGGCTGCGATATCGTCCACCGTCTTCAGCACGAGGTCGGCCCCGAGCACCATCAGACGGTCATAGACATCGCCCACGGTGTCGGTATCGGCAATGGGCGAAGGCACCTGGTGGATGATCCGGCCGGTGTCGATGTCATGGTCGAGAAAGAAAGTGGTGACGCCCGTCACAGTCTCTCCGTTAATGATGGCCCAGTTGATGGGTGCCGCGCCGCGGTACTGCGGTAACAGGGCGGCATGGAGGTTGAAAGTGCCCATCGGCGGCATGCCCCACACGACCTCCGGCAACATACGGAAGGCGACGACGATTTGCAAGTCGGCATGGTAGCTGCGCAGTTTCTCCAGGAAGGTCTCGTCCTTCAGCCGCTCGGGTTGCAGCACGGGGATTCCCTGGCTGACGGCATACTGCTTCACCGGCGAGGCCTGCAGCGTGTCGTGATGGCGCCCCACAGGCTTGTCGGGCATCGTGACGACGGCCACCACGTTATAATGATTCTCAACAAGTTGGCGAAGGGACTCCACCGCAAACTCGGGTGTGCCCATGAAGACGATACGCATACGCTTTATCTAATGAATAATGAATAATGAACAATGAATAATGAACTAAGATTCGGGAACTCTGAAGAATGAAGGATGCTTCAGGGCGTTCCATTATCAGCTGTGTTTATGGATGCTATGAGTAAACGGATAAGCTCATCACAGTCACTCATAATCGACTGATAAGTTTTCTCGTCAAGATAAGCAGTTCTATATAAAAGTCTAATCCAATATGAGGTTTCTCCTGCTTCCTTTAATGCTATTCTCAATTTACTAACAAAATCTGCTCGACTTTGAGCAAAGATACTTTCATGAATATTAGCTCCAATGCTTGTACCAGAGCGATATAATTGCTTTGACGCCACGTATTCCTGCCTCTCTGAAGAAAGAAATTTGTAACAATTGACTACACGAATTCCGAAATCAAGACTTTTCTCTGCTAATATATTATTCTTAAATTCCATCATCAACTATAATTGTTCATTGTTCATTATTCATTCTTCATTAGGTCTTCTTCCGCCTTATTCCTCGCTCAGGTCCTGCATCATCGTCCTGTACATCGCGAAGACGTGGCTGCGACGGATGAAACCGACGAACATGCCGGTGGCGTCCACCACGGGGAGCGTCCAGGCTTTGGTGCGGTCGAATGCCGCGACGACGACGTCCATGGCATCGTTCGTGGTGATGCGTGCGGCACACGGCGACATCAGTTCGCTGACATGCAGGCGGTGGTAGAGCTCGGTGCGGAACATGACATGTCGCACGCGGTCCAGCACCAGGACGGCCAGCAGCTTGCCTGCATCGTCGACGACGGGAAAGATGTCACGCTCCGATGAAGATATCTGACGCACCACCTCGCCGAGGTCATCGTCGGGATGCAAGTGCTCCTCGTACTTCTCAATGACAGAATCCATTGACATCAGCGTCAGGATGGCATGGTCTTTGTTGTGCGTCACCAGCTCGCCCTTACGCGCCAGACGCATCGTGTAGATGCTGTGGGGCTCGAAGATGATGATGGTCAGGTAGGCACACACGGCGACAATCATCAGCGGCAGGAAGAGGCCGTAGCCGCCCGTCAGTTCGGCGATCAGGAAGATACCCGTCAGCGGGGCGTGCATCACACCGCTCATCAGGCCCGCCATGCCCAGCAGCGAGAAGTTGTTTTCCGGCAGCAGGATGGTATTGCCCGGCAGCAGGTTCCACAGCGAGGCAAAGAGAAAGCCCGACACACAACCGAGGAACAGGCTCGGAGCGAACGTGCCGCCGCAGCCGCCGCCGCTGTTCGTGGCCGTGGTGGCAAACACCTTGAAGACGATGATGCCCGCCAGGTAGAACAGCAACAGGTGTGGCACGCCATAGAAGAACGAGCCTTCCAGCACCTGGTTCCAGTCCTCGATGCCCTTTCCGTTGAGCAGCAGACGGATCATACCGTAGCCTTCGCCGTAGAGCGACGGGAAGAGGAAGATGAGCACGCTGAGGATGGGGCTGGCCACGAAGAAGCGTTTCCACGGCCCGCCGAGGCGGCGGAACTGGTCTTCAAGCCAGTTCATCACACGCGTGAAGTAGAGCGAGATGAAACCGCAGAAGACACCTAATAATATATACGCGGGCATGCGCTCGATGGCGAAGGCGTGGGTCAGATGGAACTCGAAGAGGTTGTCCGACCCCGAGATGGCGAAGGTCACGGCCGCCGCCGTCACACAGGACACGAGCAAGGGGAGCAGGCTGCCCAGCGTGAAGTCAATCATCAGCACCTCCAGCGTGAACACCAGGCCTGCAATGGGAGCCTTGAAGATTCCACTCACGGCACCTGCCGCGCCGCAGCCCACCAGCAGCATCATCTTCTTACTGTCCAGACGAAACAGCTGACCCAGATTGCTGCCAATAGCAGAACCCGTCAGCACGATAGGTGCCTCGGCACCCACGCTGCCGCCGAAGCCGATGGTGATACCCGAGGCGACGACGGAAGTCCACGTGTTATGCGTCTTGATGAAACTCTTCTTGCGGGCGATGGCGTAGAGTATCTTCGTAATGCCGTGCCCGATGTCGTCGCGCACCACATAGCGCACAAAGAGACCCGTCAGCAAGATGCCCACCACAGGGTAGACCAGGTAAAGCCAGTTGGCACCCGTGATGGAGAATTGGTGCGTCAGCAGGTATTCCACCTGATGAATGAGCCACTTCAGCAGCAAGCCTGCCAAGGCCGTCAGCACGCCGATGACAAGGGCCAGCAAGAGCATGAACTGCCGGTCCTTAATGTGCGCCGTGCGCCAGTTGATAATGCGATTCCAGTGTTCTGTCATTTGCGCCTGCAAAGGTACGACATTCCCGCCAAGCCGCCAAAAAAGAAGATGATAATTTGCTGAAAGAGCAACGATTCGATTATCATGCCTTCCACGATGTCCGCACAGTTGCACAGCTGTTCCTGCTTGAAGCAAGGGGCTAATCATATTGTATTATACCATGGCAGACTTCACAGACAACCACAAGGGCTATTTGCTGCATCAGGCACAAACAGAGAATCTTCGCAAAATGCACGGGAACAGCCGCCGCGGGAGTGTTCCCCACAGCTTTTCTTCGTATCCGACATTCAGGCAAGGAGAGCGGAGCCTTTCCCCACGCAGAGACAGGACTTTTTCTGCAAAGGAATGGGGCGATTCCTGCCGGGGAGTCGGTCTGTTCCGGCAAAGGAGCGGAGCGTCTTCTGAACTACTATTATTGCTTTGAACAAGGCACTATTTCTACTTATATAGAAACGAACAGCAAAAGGATACGGATGAAATGGAAATAAGCGCCTCGTGAACGTGCGCCATCACACTGGAATACAATGAGTTTCCTTGGTAGGTGTGACCCTTCACCATAGGGGCTGGAGGTCGGGGCCGCAGGGAGAGGGGGGTTGTTCCATCACGATGGAATGATGGTTCCATCACGATGGAACGATGGTTCCATCATGATGGAACAAACAAAAGTGTTAGGCGTGTCGAGCAAGAGTGAAGGGCGATGAGGGAAGAACCTGATTCCGGCAAACACAAAAGCGCCCCGCCCCGAAGGGGGGCGGGGGATGGGTTATCCGAATAATCTGCGATGGACGTCAGCGGCGGATGATGGTGACTTCGCCGGAGGGGGTTAGCTTGATGATAGAAGAAGGCTCGTGGCGCGAGGTGTCGCGCTGGCGGGAAAGGCAGACGTAGTCGACAGCGTTCTTGATCTGGTCGGAGATGTCGGCAAAGGTCTGCGGCGCCGGCTGCCCGCTGATGTTGGCGGAGGTGCTGACGATGGCCTTCTGGAAGCGGTAGCAGAGGGAATAGGAGAAGACTTCAGCGGTGACACGCAGGCCCACGCTGCCGTCCTCGGCGAGGAGGTTGGGTGCGAGACCCGCGGCTCCGTTGAGGATGATGGTGGTGGGTTTGGTGGCGAGGTCGATGATGTCCCACGCCACGTCGGGCACGTTGCGTACGTAGCGCTGCAGGCGTCCCGGGCTGTCGACGAGGCAGATGAGAGCCTTGGAGTCCTCGCGCTGCTTGATTTCAAAGACCTTTCGCACGGCTTCGGGGTTGGTGGCGTCGCAGCCGATGCCCCATACGGTGTCGGTGGGATAGAGGATAGTGCCGCCGCGCTTCATCACGTCGATGGCGGCCTGGATGTCTGCGTCTCTTTCTTTACTCATTAGAATTCGCTGGTGAAGTGGAAACGGATATGCTCAAAATCTTGCTGTGCCATCTGCAGGACGTAGGCGGAGTCGGCAAGGAAGACGTCGCGGCCCTCAATGTCGCGCGCCATGTACTGGTACTTGCGCTTCTTGAACTGCTCGAGCTGTGCTTCGTCGTCGCTCTCGATCCAGCAGGCTTTGTAGAGAGAGGCCGGTTCCCACCGGCACTTGGCGCCGTACTCGTTCTCGAGGCGGTACTGTATGACCTCGAACTGCAACTGGCCTACGGTGCCGATGAGTTTGCGTCCGTTGAACTGGTTGACAAAAAGCTGCGCCACGCCCTCGTCCATGAGCTGCGAGATGCCTTTTTCGAGTTGCTTGGTCTTCATGGGGTCGGCGTTCTCGATGTACTTGAACATCTCGGGCGAGAAAGAGGGCAGTCCGCGGAAGTGCAGCTGTTCGCCCTCGGTGAGGGTGTCGCCGATCTTGAAGATGCCGTTGTCGGGCAGACCCACGATGTCGCCGGGCCATGCCTCGTCGATGGTCGATTTGCGCTGAGCCATGAACTGCGTAGGCGAGGAGAAGCGGACGGTCTTTCCCTGGCGCACATGCAGATAAGGAGCGTTGCGGACGAAGCGGCCGGAGCAGACTTTGCAGAAGGCGATGCAGGAGCGATGGTTGGGGTCGATGTTGGCAGTAATCTTGAAGACAAAGCCTGTGAACTTCGGCTCCTCGGGCTGCACTTCACGCTCCTCGGCCTTGACGGGTCTGGGCGAGGGGGCTATCTCGACGAAGCAGTCGAGGAGTTCCTTGACGCCGAAGTTGTTGAGGGCCGAGCCAAAGAAGACAGGTGCGACCTCGGCATCGAGGTAGCTCTGACGTTCGAACTCGGGATAGACACCCTCGATTATCTCGAGGTCATCGCGAAGCTTGGCGGCATCGTCCTGACCGACATAGTCTTCCAGTTCGGCGGAGTCGAGCTGCACGGCAACCTTCTCGGTGACGCGCTGCTTGTCGGGTTTGAAGAGGTTGAGGTTCTTCTCGTAGATGTTATAGACGCCCTTGAAACGCGCTCCCTGGTTGATGGGCCATGAGAGGGGTCGCACTTTGATTTGCAGTTCCTCTTCAAGCTCGTCGAGGAGATCGAAGGGGTCTTTGCCCTCGCGGTCCATCTTGTTGATGAAGACGATGACAGGCGTCTTGCGCATCCGGCAGACGGTCATCAGCTTACGGGTCTGCGCCTCGACGCCCTTGGCCCCGTCGACAACAATGATGGCGCTGTCGACAGCCGTCAGGGTGCGGAAGGTGTCCTCGGCGAAGTCCTGGTGGCCCGGCGTGTCGAGGATGTTGACCTTGTAGAGAGGAGCCTCGCTGTCGCTCGAAAGCGGTGCGCCTGTCTTTTCTCCGTCCTCTCGGGAGAGATCCGGAGTGGGTCGGTAGTCAAACTCCATGACAGAGGTGGTCACGGAGATTCCGCGCTGCTTCTCGATGTCCATCCAGTCGGATGTCGCAGTCTTCTTAATCTTATTACTCTTGACGGCACCGGCCACCTGAATCTGTCCGCCAAAGAGGAGGAACTTCTCGGTGAGGGTGGTTTTACCGGCATCGGGGTGCGAGATGATGGCGAAGGTTCGCCTGCGTTCTATTTCTTGATTCATATATGATTACCCATTCCTTGCCCGACATTGCTACATTCCCAGAGAGACGGCCGGGCCGAAGAACTTTTCAATGTTTCAATCTATCAACCTCTCAACGTTTTCAGACTTTCAAAGCTCTCAACGTTTTCAGTCTTTCAATTTTTCAATCTTTCAATTTTTCAATCTTTCAATCTCTCAATCTTTCAATCTCTCAATCTTTCAATCTTTCAATCTTTCAAAGCTCCAACGTGCCTGCCCGTTCCTTGCGCCAGGCATCGGCCAAGAGGGCCAAGAGATGTGAGACGTGCGTGATGGCCTCTTGCGTCTCCTTCGAAATGGCCTTCTTCTGCAGGCGCAGCAGCATCGTGCCGTACATCAGTTCGAAGCAGTTCTCCAGCTCGGGCATGTCGGTGTGTCCGTTGCGCGAACGGAGTTCTACGATGAAAGGCAGCGCCTTGTAGTAGGCCGCCGAATAGAACGGATGCTTGGTGCTCTGCAACAGCTGCAGATGCAGGTCGGTGAGCAGCGACAGCGTCCCCTGATTGATCTGCAGGTGGCCGCGCTCGGTTTTTCCTTCCTCGCGCATCATCTGGCAGAGGGCCGCCAGCCACTCGCCCTCTTCGAAGCGCTCAGCGTCGTCGAGATCGAAACGACTTACATATTCCTCCCGCACCCGATCGGCATCGCAGCCGTAGGCGCGGAGCGTGTCCTCAAGCTGCCACATATAGAGCAGGTACTCGGCCACGTTCGTATCTTTGAGTTGTTTGGCTATTTTCATTCTTCACTCTTCATTCGTGATTCTTCACTCATCATTCGTCATTCGTCATTCATCATTCGTCATTTGTCATTTGTCATTCGTCATTCGTCATTTGTCATTCGTCACTCGTCATTCTCAATAGAGTGTCAGCCCAAGGAGAGTCGACACCAATCCCAGCACGGCAACGGTCATCACGATGATGCCGATGATGCGGTTGATGAGCCAGATGCGGTTGATGTCGAACGACACGCGCACCTTATCTATCACGTAGGTCAGTCCGTACCACCAAAGCATAGCTCCGAGGAAGATACTCAGATAGCCCAGTCCCTGATGCCAGGGATGCTCGGGAACGATGAACGTGAATCGCGCAAAGAGCGCCACAAAGAGGAAGACGATGAGGGGATTACCCAGTGTCAGCAGGAAACTGGTGAAAAGGTTGTGCATCAGCGTGCCGCGATTCTTTGATGGCGGACGCAACTGGGGACGGCTATAAAAGGTGTAATAACCAAAGGCAAAGAGCAGCACGCTGCCCACGAGTTGCAGGATATACATCGTGCGGGGCTGCTCGATGAATTCCAGGACGAAGCTCATGCCAAGCCCTGTGACGAGGGCATAAATGATGTCGCTCAAGGCGGCTCCCAACCCTGTGACCAACCCGAACCAGCGGCCTTTGTTCAACGTGCGCTGGATGCACAACACGCCCACAGGGCCCATTGGCGCACTACACATAATGCCAATGACCATCCCCTTGACCGTCAAATCGAGTAAAGTTACGTTTTCAAACCACATATTGAGATTGCAAAGGTCGTATTTTTTTGTGAAATGACGAAGGATTGCAGCAGAAAAGTGCAGTTTTCATAAAAAAGAGCGCCTCACAAGGTACTTTTCTTGCCTTTTCCTTCGCGTAAAAAGAAACTTTCCCTATCTTTGGCACTTGAATGTGAACAAACCAACCATAGAAACCATTATGGACAAGAAACCTTATGTGATCGGCCTCGATCTCGGAGGCACCAACTCAGTCTTCGGCATCGTCGACCAGAACGCAAACGTCGTCGCTACGACGAGCATCAAGACACAGGGACACGGCGACATCAACCAATACGTGGACGACTGCGTGGACGCGCTGCACGGCATCATCGACGAGGTGGGCGGCATCGAGAAAATCCACGCCATGGGCATCGGCGCCCCCAACGGCAACTACTACAGCGGCTCGATAGAGTTCGCCCCGAACCTGCCGTGGAAGGGACAGATACCTCTGGCACAGATGTTCCATGAGCGCCTGGGCATCCCCGTGCGTCTGACCAACGACGCCAACGCTGCCGCCATCGGCGAGATGCAGTACGGCGCTGCCAAGGGGATGCAGAACTTCATCATGATTACTCTGGGCACGGGCGTAGGCTCGGGCATCGTCGTCAACGGACAGGTCGTGTACGGCTGCGACGGCTTTGCCGGCGAGCTGGGACACGTCATCGTGGAGCGCGGCGGACGCCAGTGCGGTTGCGGCCGCAAGGGCTGTCTGGAGACCTACTGCTCGGCAACGGGCGTGGCACGTACTGCACGCGAAATCATCGAGAAGACGACACAGAAGACACTCCTGCGCGAGATACCTCTCGACAAGATCGAGTCGAAGGATGTGGCCATCGCCGCCGGCAAGGGCGACGAGGTGGCCAAGCAGATTTTCGAAGAGACTGGGCGCATCCTGGGCGAAGCCTGTGCTGACTTTGCCGCTTTCAGCTCGCCCGAAGCATTCATCTTCTTCGGCGGCCTGACCAAGGCAGGAGACCTCATCATGGACCCCATCAAGCGCGCCTACGACGCGAACGTACTCCGCATCTTCCGCGGCAAAGCAAAGATGCTCGTCAGCGAACTTGACGGCGCCGCAGCTGCCGTGCTTGGTGCCAGCGCACTGGGATGGGAAGTGAAATAAGGTGTGTTCTATTAAAAATTCTATATGAATTATCTTTGTTTGCTCTTGCCTCTTTTTGGCATCTTTTGCTTCAAGTCCTTGGACCGTAGCCCGCTACGCCCCTTCGGCCTTGAACCAGAAACTGCTCGATAATAGCCTAAGAGCAATCCAAAGCTAATTTATAGAACCCACCTAAAAAGAAAAAGAAAATGGAAAGTGAAAAATTGATAGAGAGATTCCTCGACTACGTTTCTTACGACACCCAGTCCTCTGAAGAGGGCGAGGGCTGTCCGAGCACGCCCAAACAGCTTGTCTTCGCACGCCACCTGGCCGACTCCCTGGAGGAGATGGGTCTGGAGGATGTAACGATGGACGAGCAGGGATACATCTACGCTACCCTACCCTCCAACGTTCCCACCGACGTGCCTACCGTGGGCTTCATAGCGCACTACGACACCAGCCCCGACTGCTCCGGTGCCGACATCCATCCGCGCATCGTCAGAAACTATGACGGCGGCGACATCGTCCTCGACGCAGAAGAGGGCATCGTCACCTCGCCACGTATGTTCCCCGAGATGCTGGACCACGTGGGCGAAGACCTCATCGTCACCGACGGACACACCCTGCTGGGAGCTGACGACAAGGCCGGCATCGCAGAGATCGTGGAGGCCATGGCCTACCTGATAGCACATCCCGACATTCCACACGGCCGCATCCGCATCGCCTTCAACCCCGACGAGGAAATCGGCGCCGGAGCACATCTGTTCGACGTGGAGAAATTCGGTGCCGAATGGGCATACACCATGGACGGCTCCGAGGTGGGAGAACTGGAGTACGAGAACTTCAACGCCGCCAGCGCTACCATCCGCATCAAGGGTCTGAACGTACATCCCGGCTACGCCAAGGACAAGATGCGCAACGCCTGTCTCGTGGCCACCGAGTTCGCAGCTGCCATGCCGAAGGACGAAGTGCCTGAGCGCACCGAGGGCTACGAAGGCTTCTACCACCTCACTGGCATCAAGGCCACAGTCGAGGAGGCAACGCTGAGCTACATCATCCGCGACCACGACCGTCAGCGCTTCGAAGAGCGCAAGAACTTCGTGGCCGACCTGGCTGCCGTGTTCGAGGAGCGCTACGGCGAGGGCATCGTCACCGCCGACATCCGCGACCAATACTACAACATGAAACAGCAGCTGGAGGGCAAAGACCACATCATTGCCATCGCCCGCCGAGCCATTGAGGAGGCTGGTATGGAGTGTAAGGTCAAAGCCATCCGCGGCGGCACCGACGGTGCGCAGCTCTCGTTCAAGGGACTGCCCTGCCCCAACATCTTTGCCGGAGGACTTAACTTCCACGGCCGCCACGAGTTCGTGCCCATCCAATCAATGGAGAAAGCCATGCAGACCGTGGTGAACATCTGCCGCATCGTTGCCGAATAGGCACTACAACAAGTCCATGCAAAAAGAAGAGGCTGTGCCACGATGGCACAGCCTCTTATCGTATTGACCAATCTGTATGGCCAGTGTGATTACAGCCAGAGATCCAAAATGTTCTCTTCCTTGACCAGCGTGGGTTCCAGGGGATTGGCTTCTCCTTCCATGAGGGTGGGAGAAACGGCAATCATGCTCTGAGCCATCACATTGAGCTCTTCGAGCGCAGGAGCGAAATATGTCTTTTTCATTGTTTTCAGTGATTAAAGATTATTGATTTCGGTTTCTCCCCTGCCCCCTCGCAGTGAGGAGGCAGGGGAAAAAGACCTATTTACTTGATGACAACCTTCTTGCCGTTCTGGATGAAGATACCCTTCTGAGCCTTGTTGACACGCTGGCCAGCGAGGTTGAAGATAGCGGCGTTCTGCAGCTCGACGTTCTTCACCGTCTGCACACCCGTAGCGCTACCCAGGAGGAATGCCTTGACGGTAGCCTCGGGCACGGTGAGCCAAGCGTGGTTAGCCTCCACTGTCGGCTGCTTCTCGTCTGCTACGAGGTAGAAGCCAAGGACGCTGTTGAGGTTCTGCAGCACGTAGCTGGCAACAGGAGCTTCAGCATCTGCATAGGTACCGGTGAGGATGCCGTTGTTGAAGGTCAGAGCAGTGCCCTGAGCATCACCTTCAAAGAGGACGTTGCAGCTACCTTCGAGCAGATAAGGCTTGTTAGCCTCGAGCTGTTCTGCGGGAACGAGGTTCAGCGATGTGCCATCTTCCTTCACGCTCTCCACGGTGTAAGCCTTCACGCCTTCGGGAATAGCTTTGGTGAAGGGCAGCATGACAGTACCCCAACCAGCTTCGGCGGTGTTCACCAGGACAGCAGCCTTCATGGTCTCGGCAATCTTGAAATCGATATGGCTGTTGACAGTGAAGAAGCCTTGGTCCTGAGAACCAACATACTGGTTGGCTGCTACGTTAAAGATGTTGTAGATACCATCACGACTGGTAGCGATAATAGTGAACTGAGCTGCTTCTTCCTTGTTGGTAGTAGTACGGAGCTGAGAATCATTACCACCATACACGGTACCTGTGCAAACATAACGCGCTTCACCGTCAGCGTCAATCTGACTGAGGAGATAATTGTTGCCTTCAATCTTTGTAAGGGTGAATGCCTGAGCGAGGTTCGTGTTGGGCTCTGCCTTATACTGAATGTTGTAAAGGCCAGCATCAGCACGGCCATTAGCTATATATGTCACGGCCATGTTGTCATACTGATACTCAAAGAAGGTCAGGATGAGGTTGAAGAGCTGACCATCTTCAGGAGCATTCAGTTCTGCATTCTCGAATGCATCTTTAGCAGTATTGAAAGCAGTGGTCAGGGTAGTGATAGCATTCATGATTTCGGTCTGATCGCTGGAGGTATCATAGACCGACTGAGCTTCAGCGATGTCGTTGGTCAAATCGATGGTGACATTTCTCTGGAAGACACCCGTACCGACGTTTGCAGTGAAGTCATAAGCCTTGGCGGCAGCGATAGCGCTAAGCAGCTCAGCCTTTTCTTTCGGGCTCTTGGACAAGATGACATAGTCGCAGAAGCTTGCCCATTGTTGGCCTATAGTAGATTCGTACTCAACCAGGACCTGAACGGCACCATCTGCAGTCAGTTCGAAGGGCAGGAAGCGCCATTCAAAGCCCCAACCAGCGCCACCATTTGCATAGGTAGCTTCGTCACCAAATGCAGCCTCACCATTAACGTCGATACCACGACCTGCGCCCTGAGCGGGGAAGTCGTTAACGACGCAGAGGACATCTTCACCATTCTTGATGGAGACCTTCAAAGAAGAACCAGCAGAATGACGACCTGCAATCTTCAAAGCGTAAGAACCCGCGGGAAGAGAAACCTCCTGCGCCCATGTGGAGACACCACCTGCATTGTCGCCCCAGGAGTTAGGCTCATTGTAAGTACGAGCTTCATCGCCGCTCCAATGCTGTTTCTTTTCCTCCTTAACCTTACCGGTTGTCGTCCATGCGCCGAGGGAAAGCTCGTAAGGATAGCTGCCTGCAGCAACAAACTCAGCCGTCTTCATCTCTTTAACATAAGCGTCTACACCGGCAGCTGTCGTTGCAGCAGTTACATTATAAGCAGTAACATCAACGTTCATGCTCTTGGCATGCTCTACTTCAACGGCATAAGCATCATAGCTGGCCTTAGCTGCTGTGAAGTTTTCTGTAGCGTTCTCCAAAGCCATCGTTGCCTCCTTATAAGCAGTGCTGGAAGCATAGGTAGAAATGGCATTCTTAAGAGCTTCCTTCTCAGCACCAACGATATTAGCATAGGCCTCGTCTGCCAAAGCTGCTTGAGCAGCTTCCAGGGCAGCCTGATACTGCTCTGCAGTGTAGCCACGCTCTACCTCACCAAGGAAGAAGCCATCCAGCTTTGAGTTTTCAGTCCAAGAGGAACGGAAGACAACCATATCAGAGGTGGCTGTGAAGACTTTCGCATTCTCTGTCCACACATCCTCTGCGCCCCATACCAGCTGATAAATGAGTGCACCTTCATTGTTGTCAGCCGTCTCACTGTAGTACTTCAGGAAGCTGTACTGGAGGTTATTACTTGCCGGAGCCTTACCACTCGTATAGCAACGGAAGAGGTATGTCTTTCCGGACTCCACAGCCCACTTACCACGGATATTCGTTGCAGCTCCTACGCCACCAGCGGAATACTGGAGATAAGCGCCGTTATCGAAACCGCCTTTTGTTGCCAGGGTGTAGTTTTCAGCAGCAGCATCTTCCCATTTGGCTGCAAACCAACCATCGACGCCGTCGTCGAAGGACCCATTGGTAATGACGTTGGCACCTTTCACCTCATAATTGATGCCGTCAACGATGATTTCATCGCCAACGTTCTGTGCCCATGCCCCAGTCGTGCAAAACAGCAGCGCTGCGGCGAAAAGTTGTTTCATTTTCATTTGAGTTTGTTAAATTAGTTAGTTGAGAATAGTTTGTTTCTATTTGATCTTAGCTCTTTACTACGTCGTCGAATCGCTCATACTCAGCGATGCGTTTGTCGACGTTGGGACAGCATTCTGCCGATGAATCGCAGCCCAACCTACACGGAGAAGAACATTTTTTCCCCATTGATTTAGTTGTTTATCGCGGCAAAAATAACGAAATTTGACAAAGCCGCCAAACTTTTTTCCAATTTTTTACTATTTATTCGTCCTCGTCGTCGTCCAAGTCGAATTCGAAGTCAGCAAAGAAGATGGGCGTATCGGCGGCCTCGGCACTGAAGTCATCGAGGGCGCGACGGTCTTTCTTGGTGGGGCGTCCCGTGCCGCGTGCGCGGTCGATGAAGCCGCTGATGCGGTTCATCTCCAGCAGTTCGTACTGCTCGGGTGCGGTGACGTTCTCGAGGATGTCAGGAATAAGTTTGGCTCCCACGCGCCGCTCGATAGCCTGTTTGATGCGGAAGCTGTAGGTGACGGGCGGTTTGCGCACATCAACGACATCACCCACCTTCACCATGCGTGAAGGTTTCATCTGCGCACCTCCGACACTGACCTGCCCCTTCTTGCAGGCAGCAGCAGCGAGGGTACGGGTCTTGAAGATGCGTGCTGCCCATAGCCATTTGTCGAGACGAGCGAGAGAAGAAGAAGACCCACCCCCAGCCCCTTCCGTCTGGGAGGGGAGCGGCTGGCGCGAAGTATTTTTATTGTTGGCTTTCATTGAGAGTTGTTTTTATACGGCTGATGACATCATCTGCTTGAGCAATGTAATAGAACACGCCACAATTTTATTGGTATTGTCATCAGTGCGCCAGCTCCTCCCCTCCCTGACGTGAGGGGCTGGGACTGGAGCTTTTCCTGTTCAGTTGGTTCATCGCCATCTGAATACCAGCCAGGCAGAAGGTCTTGATGGCGGCAGAGGTCTCCTTGGTACGTTCGGGGATGAGGCTTTCTTCCTCGGGCGGGAAGGTGCCAAGGACGTAGTCTACCTGCTGTCCCTTGTAGAAATCGCTGCCGATGCCGAAGCGCAGGCGTGCATAGGCTTGCGTGCCCAGGGTTTGTGCGATGTGCTTCAGCCCGTTGTGTCCCGCATCGCTGCCGCCGGGTTTCATGCGCAGCTGTCCGAAGGGCAGGGCGATGTCGTCGACACAGACGAGCAGGTGGGGGAGTTCTATTTTCTCCTGCTGCATCCAATAGCGCACGGCATTGCCGCTGAGATTCATATACGTGGAAGGCTTGAGGAGGATGAGTTGACGTCCCTTGACGCTGATGCGTGTGACGAAGCCGTAGCGTTTGTCCTCCCATTGGGTCTGCCGGCCCTTGTCTTCATTGACCGAGGCAGCTAAGGCGTCCACCATGCGGAAGCCAATGTTATGGCGTGTGCCTTCGTATTCAGGGCCCATGTTGCCGAGTCCTACGATGAGAAATTTTTCCATAGGGGTGGAAGACTCGGACTCTCCACCCGGACGAGTCCGGCCGGAACCCTCAGTTCCGTCTTCCTCGCACCCTTTCCGGGAGGGTGCGGTCACCTTTGCTATAAGTCTTTTTATGAATGCAAGCATGAGGAGAGTTGAGTCTGTTTTTAATGAGGTTCTTGAA
This sequence comes from uncultured Prevotellaceae bacterium, assembly GCA_947166655.1. GTDB lineage: Bacteria > Bacteroidota > Bacteroidia > Bacteroidales > Bacteroidaceae > Physcousia. The sequence goes on along the minus strand of CAMVFC010000038.1, from coordinate 7,682 downwards.
ATTTACCTATAACTCAAGTTTCAGCCAGCTCAAAGAACCACAGATTAAACAGATTAAACGGATTAAACTTATCTTCTGCGTGATCATTTCACTTTGCTATTACACAGATTTCATGCAGCACGCTTCGCTGGTGCTGACAGCCAGGGCCAGGCGCGGCACTCGAAAGCTGCGAAGCCTTTCGCCAGAAATCTGTGTAATTGAAACATTGAACTTTTGGAGCAGCGAGGGCCATAAGAGCTTGCTCTTAAATGGCCGAGTCGTGACAAAAGTCAGCAAAGCTAAACATTGAAACATTGAAAAAGAATCTGTCGAGTGTAATCTGTGGTACGAGAGAACTTCCGAAAATAAATTCACCTATAAAATTAAAGACGCAAAGTCCATCGCTGTTCCTTGCGTCTTTTTTATTCTTGAAGGCCCCCTTTCCTGAGAGAGGGCGGAGTCCGTGTACGCTCTTATGCCTGAGCTTCCTCGGCGCTGGCAGCGCTGCGTGCGTTACGGGTCATCTTGACCTGGCAAACGACGACGCTGGGCGAGGTGACGAGTTCGAGGCCTTCGAAGTGCAGTTCGCCCACCTTGATGGTCTTGCCGAGCTCGAGGTGAGTGACGTCGATGTCGAGACGCTCGGGGATGGCAGTGTGCACAGCCTTCACCTTGAGCTTACGCACGCTGGCAGCGAGCTTACCACCAGCCTTGACACCTTCTGCGAGGCCGTTCAGGCGGATGGGCACTTCCATGACGATGGGCTTCTCGTCGGTAATCTGGTAGAAATCGACGTGCAGGACGTTGTCCTTCACGGGGTGGAACTGTGCTTCCTTGAGCACGGCGAGGCACTTCTGTCCGTCGACGTCGAGGTTGACGGTGTAGATGTCGGGCGAATAGATCAGCTTGCGGAGCTCTGCTTCGGTGACGCTGAAAGCGACAGCCTTGGGCAGACCCTTCTCGTCCTTGAGCTCGCCATAGATGTTACAGGGAACGAGGCCCTGCTTACGCAGTTCTTTTGCGGCCTTCTTGCCGCCACAGACACGTGCTGTGCCTTTGATTTCGATTGTCTTCATCGTTTGATTAATTTTTGTGTTACTCTAAATGAATTTTGCTTCATTCGCCATCACACGGGCTGCCCGAGGGCAGGGATGTGCTCCGAAAGCGGGCGCAAAGGTACAACAAAAAGTGAAAACGGGAAAGTGAAACGTGAAAAGTTTTGCATTCCTCGCTTATTTTTTCCGCTTTTTCATGCTTTTTCCTCGCTTTTCACCTATGCACCCTATACGCACCACTGTTCTTACTTCACGAGAACCTTCATTGCTCTGCCATCTGCAGTCTTCACGATGTTCAGTCCCTTCCGGGGAGCAGAGAGCTGACGACCATCCACAGAGAAGCGTGCAACGACGGTGTTGTCTGAAATACCAATATCGGCAATGCTTGCGCCAAAATCGCCAATGGCACATTGGGCGGCATTAACGATGTTACCGCTAACACGGTCAATGAGCAGTGCAACAGCCTTGAGCTTCGTTTTGTCCTGGATGATGGTGTTCGATGAGATGTCTCCCGTGAAACTGTAATCTATGGGGACATTGGCCTGGAACGTAGATGGCAGCTCGGCACCGTCCAGGGTATTCCATGCAGCAACAGCTACATGATTATACTCCAAACCTGTTACGGGGTCTCCTGCGGTAAGCCAGAAAGACATGTTTTCATCGCTATCGCTACGGCCGTCATAATAATTGCTCTGAGCCCAACGGGAAGTCGTACCGCTCAGTCCGTCTTCCACCAGTACCAGGGCTACGCCGTATTGGCCATCATTGTCGCTGTAGCCAAAAGTGCTCTTGGTGCTAAAACGTATAGCCGTCTTGCTTTGGTCTTCCCATTCTGCCGCAAGGTCTATCTTTCCTTGTGTAGGCTGATTAAACCTATAAGGAAGATAATACGGGATAGAACTTGGGTCACAATTGATAGAACGATTGATGATGGCATCAGGGTATCCATCACCGTAGGCATCTATGACAGATGAGTACTCATCAACTTCCATGGGGTCGCCAGAGTGTACGGCAATCAGGACGACCTGGTCACCATACTGTTCATGAGCTTTTTGCATGTAAACCGTGCCACGTGGACACCAGCCGCACCACGTGCCAGTAAACTCTTCTATCACAGGCACAACGGGAGGAATGGCAGAGACAGTAATGAGCGACCCCGTACCTACTGCCGAACCCTCACTGGCAGTCAGGGTATTAGCTACACCGTTCACCTGGGTGACGGTGATGGTTATTTCAGACTTTCGGGCTTGGGCAGCAGAGGCAAATGAAATGTCCGAAGTCATGCTTCCATTCAGATAAATTGGCGTTCCGAGTTCCCATGTTGATTTTTCTGTGGTACCATTGACGTCCTTAAGCTCAATTTCAAAGGAAGTGACGGGGTCTTTGCCCTTATTGGTAACGGTGAAAGGAACGTCGATTCTCTCTCCCAGCTTCACCACGCTCTGCCCCAAATTGCCTACTATAGACACGCAGTTGTTGGGGTATGTGCCTCCATCCAGCAACAGCTGCAAAGCAAGACAACCATAGCCATACCCTTCACCGCAGAAGTCGATCCAACCATTCCCATAGTCATAAAAGAAGCCTCCTGCCGCATCTTTACCTATAGACATGACGGGATAGGACATCTCACTGATGGAAAATGAGAATCCTATGTACAGTTTTTCGGAACTCTCAAGCGTGGTAGCGTCGTAGGGGGTGGAGAGTACGACCTCATTAAGCCTGGATTGGATATCGCTCTTTTCTATAGTTTGTATGTAATCGGCTCTGTCTGCACTGACGGGCAGTGATTTGGAAATCCATATCGTTATGTCACTATTGATGGCACTGATGTCATCGCCCAGCCAGAAGCGTATGGCCTTGATGGTACTCGTGCTGATGAATGGATTGCTAGCCTCTACCATGATAGCATTATTCAAGGTGACAGCTGAACCAAAGCCTAAGTTGCCGCTGTATCTGTATTGGAGATCATCAATATCACTATCACTGACGTAGCCCCACCATAGTTGTGACGCTGTAGGGGTGATTACCCCGTGAGGTGTTGCCGCAGCCTTGCTCACCGAGGCGGGGGACGGATTTTCACGAACTGCTTTCCAAGGTTGTTGAGCTTGAACAATCATTGTGACCATTGCAAGGGTCAGGAGAAGTAAATACTTACGCATAATTCTATTAGGTTTAGTGAACGAATAAGTTAGAAGATTGCCAAAAGTACAACAAAAAGTGAAAAGTGAAAAATGAAAAGCGAAAAGTTTTGCATTTCTCGCTTATTTTTTTCGTTTTTTCATGCTTTTTCCCACTTTTCTCACCTCATATTGTAAATAATCTGTATCTTTGGAGCCGAAAATACCCCATATACATTATGAATCACTCCAAACTTCTTTTGCTCTTCGCCCTCGCAGGCATGAGCATCGCCGCCGAGGCACAGACCGACGTCACTGCACAGTACCTGACCAACCCCTCGTTCGAGGGCGATGCCGCCGCCTGCACCGACGCCGTGAAGAAGAGCGAGAGCGCCGACGGCCTGCGCGGATGGGACGTCAGCACCATCACCGGCTGGACGACCACGCGCCCCGACAAGCAGCTGCTCATCACTGCCGACTGCTTCACCGACAACAACTTCGGCAAGACCGACATCGCCGACGGACAGTACGCCCTGTTCCAGCGTATGGGATGGACGAACGGCTCCAGCAGCATCCGCCAGACCACCACGCAGGCCCTGCCCACAGGGACGTATCTGCTGAAGGTGAAGACGAAAGCCTTCTACGCCAACAGCGCCAGCAGCACAGCCACACTGGCCGTGAGCGCCGGCGGACAGACACTGGCCTCCACATCCTTCGCCTTCGACCAAGGGTCGGCAGGCTGCATGGCCTCCACGGGCTGGAGCGAGCAGAGCCTGCGCTTCCAGGTGGCGACGAGTGCCAAGGCGGTCGTCGCGCTGGACATCACGTGGGTCTCCGGCGGCAGCCAGATAGCCGTGGACGACGTGCGCCTCGTCAGCATCCCCGACGACTATGAAGAGGAGACCATCATCGGCGGCGTAGAGACCGACGTCAGCTCGCCCACGGAGGGCGTCATCACCCACGACTTCGTGCCCGAAGCCCAGCTGATGCAGGGCCTGCTGCAGATGCTCGCCGACCACCTCACCTACATGAAGAGTCTCTACACGCCCTGCGCCTCGGCCACCTCGGCCGGCGAGGCGTGCGGCTACTTCAAGGACACCGAGGGGTCTAAGAACGACGAGCAGGTGGTGCGCCCCAATGCCGACTTCTCCATGGTGTGCGCGTTCCTCTACAAATACGCGCAGGGCAAGGTGACACTGCCCGCTGGCATCACCTGGGCCAACGTCCGGGAGATGGCCCTCGGGAGCCTCGTCTGGGGCTACAGCAGCCACAAGGCCAACAAACTGAAGACAACCTCGCGAGGCGCCTACTGGGGCAGCGTCAGCACCTCCGACAACACGTGGGAGAGCAGCCTCTGGGCCATGTCGCTCTGCTACGCCGCACACTTCCTCGACGACCAGCTCAACGACGACCAACGCGCGCGTATATATAATATGGTAAAGGGCGAGTGCAACTACGAACTCTACCGCAGCATCCCCACAGGCTACGCCGGCGACACCAAGGCCGAGGAGAACGGATGGGAGGCCGACATCCTGGCCTGCGCCCTCGGACTCTACCCCGACGACGCCCTGGCACCGCAGTGGTTCGACCGCCTGCGCGACTTCGCCATCAACAGCTACTCGCAGGCCGACGATGCCGACGACCACTCCGTCATCGACCCTGCCTACGACCAGAAGACCGTGGCCGACTACTACCGCGGCGCCAACCTCTACGATGACTACACGCTGCAGAACCACAACCTCTTCCACACCTCCTACCAGAACGTCGTGCAGCAAGAGCTGGGCGAGGCCCACCTGGCCATGCTCCTCTTCCAGGGCGACACGCCGAAGTGGAAGACCAACGCCCTGATGCACAACCAGCAGCACGTGCAGGACGACGTCCTCAACCGCCTGGCCCTGGCCGACGGCGAACTCGCCATGCCCAACGGCAACGACTGGAGCCTCTTCCTCTTCGACCAGATCACCTCCTACAGCACCATGGCCTGCTTCCTGCGCGACCCCAACGCCCTGCTGCTCGAGAACATGGCCTATAAGTTCATCCGTGCCCGCCAGCAGACCACCGGCGACGGCTCGTGGCTGCTGCGCTCCGACGTGGGCTCACGCCGCATGGGCGTCGAGGCACACCGCGTGATGATGACCTACCTCATGCACGCCGCCGCCTCCACGGCCGACCTCAAGCCCACGACGTGGCAGGAGTTCAGCCAGAAGTACGAAGAGGCCCACCTCTTCAAGAGCCAGAACATCGTGCGCGCCAGCTCCAAGGACCGCTTCGTCACCTTCTCCTGGAGCACCGGACTGAAGAGCTACACCGGCTACTTCACCGACACCACGCCCGACCGCAACAAAATCATCTGCCCCTACCGCGCCAACAACACGGGCAACCTGCTCGGATGGTACACCGTCAGCGGCAAGCAGACCAACGCCACGCCCGTCGTCAGCGGCATCTACGACCTCGACGGCAATGCCTTCACCATGAACGGCCGCATCAACACCAACGACGCCACGCTGGAGAACAGCTTCCTCATCGCTGCCACCAAGGGCAACGCCGTCGTCTACCTGAACCACGTGCGCGGCCTGCAGAGCGGCACCATCAGCGGACGCCGCGGAGGACTGCTCGCCATCACCACCGACCCCTTCACGCGCCCGCAGCGCACCCTCTACCACGCCGCCGGACGCGTGCAGACCGACGGCAAGAAGACCGTGCAGTTCGACAGCCCGTGGGCCAACATCGACAACTCCGTGGGCGTCGTCACCCTCGGCGCCACAGGGCGCATGGCCTTCGGCGAGCAGGCCAACAACAACAGCATCCTCTGCTCCAAGTTCTACCCGATGTACAGCGACCAGAGCCAGACCTTCACCAAAGGGCAGGTCGTCGACCGCGCCGCCGCCATCTACTACAGCCAGGTCAGCAGCGAGCAGACAGCCGCCCTCGCCGGACAGGCCGTGAGCCTCGCCGACCAGCTGCCCACAGGCTGGAACGGAGTCATCATCGCCGACCCCGACGGCACACGCTACCTCATCGCAGCCAACCTCGCCGGCGGCAGCAAGAACCGCGCCCAGCTCACCGACCTCGCCGTGGAAGGACTCGGCGCACCCGTACTCGCCACCGAGACCACCATCCGCGACAGCCACGCCACGGCCACCATAGCCCTCGACGAGAGCCACGCCCTCATGCAGACGCTCACCGTCTTCGTGCAGGGCACCGGCGTCGCCGCCAAGATGTTCAACCCCTACGACGACCAACAGCTCTACATCCGCGCACTCGACGGAAAGACACAGAAGGTCACCGTCAACATCCTCGCCGGCGCCACCACCGTCAGCAAGACCTTCACCATCGAAGGAACCACCATCATCCGCCTCGACAACGGACAGCTCACCGCCAGCGCCCAGACCGACAATGCCGACGACACATGGACCGACATCACAGCCGCCTGCACGGCAAACCCTAATTTCGAGGAGGACGACACCTGGAGCACCACCGGCAGCATCACCCTCAACGGCACCGCCTACAACCCCTGCTACACGCAAAGCGTCAGTGCCCCCGACAGCCAGTTCCCCCAAGTGCTTCCCGTGAAGGGATGGACAGCAGAGAGCACCCTCGCCCCCGCCTCCAAATTCGCCCTCCTCTACTCCATGCCCTACAGCTTCACGCAGTACTGCGTCTCGCCCTCAGACCTCGGCAACAGCGCCAGCATCATGGCCCAGCCCGCAGCCTTCGCCGACGAGGCGGGCGAGCGATGCCTCTCCCTGCTCAACTCATGGACCGTCGGCACCAACGCCATCAGCCAGGACATCAGCCTGCCCGCCAGCGGACACTACAAGCTCACCTTCGACCTTCGCTACGAATGCGCCAACGAGAGCCGACGCACAGCACCCAACGTCATCGCCACCACCGGAGGCAACCTGAACACACTGCTCTGCGGCATCTGCGGCACCGACCAGGGCGACCTCTACGCCCCCTACCCCACAGCAGCAGCCACATGGCAGCAGATGACCATCCCCTTCGACTACACCCTCGACGCCACACAGCCGCAGCCCGTGCGCCTGCGCATCGGACTCGCCACCACCGCCAACCAGGGCGCCGCCAACCAGACCCGCCTCTACGTGGACAACGTACGCCTCTTCCTGCGGGACGACGGCACCGAAGTGGGCATCCACACCCCCGCAGCACCCGTCCACGGAAGCCACAATCCCCAGCTCTACGACCTCACAGGGCGCCCCGCAAAACTGTCATCCGTCATTTGTCACAAAGGCATCTACGTCACCGCTGAAGGACGGAAGGTGGTGAGGTAAAAACCTGCCCTGAAGGGGAAAAGACCCACCCTGCCCTGCGGGCATCCCTCCCGTTAGGGAGGGAGCCTGCGGAAGAGCAAGAAGAGAGAAGAAGAAGACCAACCCCTGCCTGCGGGTGAGGGAAAGGGCAAAAGCAGAGCATAGCTATCAGCTTCTAATCTGCAGCAAGAAACTTCAAATCAACAGCAAACAGCAAGCCGCCCCGCAAGCTCCTCATGTCTTGCAGGGCGGCCATCATT
>CAMVFC010000037.1 GCA_947166655.1 uncultured Prevotellaceae bacterium | reverse complement strand
TCAAGAAAAGTCCACTATATGCCGTAAGACGGCAAGCCGTTCTCCGTGCGATGGATTATTTCAAAGTGCCGGCCAGTATCAGAGATATAGCCAGAGCCATCAGCAGAACGGCTTGGAGGTCGGTTATCAAGGAAGATGATGTGGAAGAAATTGTCAAGACGATACCTGATATAGAACGAATCGATGGCAAATACATTTTACGAAAGGAATGAAAAGGCTGGATAGGCAGTTGATAATACCCGGAGATTTGGCAAGAAAAAGTGATAATAATGTCAAAAAACAAAAACGTAATAAGTATATGGCGCAACCAATTAACATAGAAGACTTGCAAAATAGGCGGAAGGTCAAAGCGTACAAGATTGGGTTCAAGAAAGGCAGGACCCCAGCAGACATATATCATAGTATATGCTCTTTTATCAACGACTTCGATAACCTTAGAGACATACTTTTATGTAGGAGGAATGTGCCAACTTTGTTTTTGATTATTTTCAAGAGATGTTGGAAAATCATCTAAATTACTTCTTCAAAGAGACGGCTTTTTTGAGAGCATTCCTTGAATTCCCAAACAAAAAGGAAGAGACAGAAGATCTTGATGATGTGTACGAATAGTTAGATTAAAATATAGATTGATATGAAATATTCAATTAAAGAAATCACCATTTTGCAGTTGATAGACTGGATAAAAAAAGATAAAATAAATCTTCATCCACCTTATCAAAGAAATTTCATTTGGTCGTCTAAAGACCAGAAACTATTGATTGATTCTATCATGAAGGGGTATCCTTTGCCCAATTTCTTTATTTACAAGAGGAAAGATGGCAGCTATGACATGGTTGATGGTCAACAGCGTGCTACAACTATTAGTAAATACGTTAAAGGAGATTTCGCAGATTCTGATAAACACTATTATCGGGATGTTGATCAGGAAAAATTCATGTCATATATACTCAATGTAACGGAGGTATATGACATTGACACATCAAATGGCGAATCTCTTGAAGATTTCTATAGTCTTGTAAACAAACGTGGTGTCCATTTGAATCCTGCAGAGGTCAATAAGGCACAATACCATGATGCTCCCTTTATGGTATTAGTTAATGAATTAATGGATTTACAAGGACTCTCAGATTTAGACATTTTCTCTACAAAGACTGTCCAAAGGATGAATGACAGAAGTTTGATAGAGGAACTTGTTGCTTATTTGTTCAAAGGGAATGTAACAGATAAGAGAAAGGCTGTTGAAGAGTTGTTGGAATCCGCACTTGAAACTGCTAAAGTAGAACAAGTTCGTGAGGAGTTCAAGTCAACATTGGAGATCCTTTGCCAGTTGAATGTGATTAAACCAATAAGAGAGACAAGGTTTAAGCAAAGAAATGATTTCTATACATTGTTCTGTTTTATCGCTAAACATAAAGAATTATCTGTGCATGTTCTTTCTGAACAATATAGTTTTTTGGTATTTGTTGATGAACATGAATACATCAGACCTACGAATGATGATTGTGAGACTTTCAAAGAGTATGCTTATCATTGCGTAACGCAGTCAAATTCCAAAACGGCAAGATTAACGAGGCTTTCAATTCTGGAAGAATTACTTATCGTGAAGAATGTGAAGGAGAGGTCTCCTCGTTTATCAGATGTTTGCGAGTTTTTGGAGGAAGAATATGATTTAGATGATGTCTCATTCTTGGATATAGAAGGTTATAAAGTACTTGACAAGAAACAATTTGAATAGGTACTATGGATATTAAATGTGATTTTCTTTTTCACAAGCCATTTCTTCAAATTTCAGAAATTCGTACAGAGAATTATTTGAGATTGGATGATGTTGAATATTTTGTTTCGTTTCTAAATTCTGAGTTCAAGTCAAATAAAGGAGGAAATTCTTTTGTCTTTGCGCTGTATGTCGCTCAAACATATAATGAAGATGCGATGCCAGAAAGAGTTATAAAGATATCAAAGTATCCTGAGCCCTATAACTATATAAGGAATAAAATAAGGCAAAAAAATATAAATAAAAGATTTAGACAGGAGATTGAGGCGTTATATGATTGTAAACAACGGGATGTAGGAAATGTGATAGATATTGCTTTCGACGGTAATTTAATATGTAGGACTTCCGAAGATGGAGAATTCGAGGTGTCTTTTCCTTTCTATGTTATGGAATATGCGGAATATGATTTGAAAAGCTATTTAGAAGAAGAAAACGAGGAATACGACGAGGCATCACGAGTAGAGTTATGCCTCCAAATTGCCCAGGGCATAAAAGAGCTTAATGATTTGGGATATTATCATCGTGACATAAAACCCGATAATATATTTATGATTAATGGTACTTGGAAAGTTGGAGATTTGGGGCTTATACAAATGAGAAACAAGCCAAGTCTTGATAATAAAGGGGAATTAGTCGGGCCACGCGGTTGGCTATCCCCAGAAGCTATGAATAAATACTTATCAGAGAATGTTGAGGGGAAAAACTTTGATTGTAATATCGATCACCAGTCAGACTTGTTCCAATTAGCAAAAGTCTTTTGGTATATATTACAAGGTAATGCCCCAATAGGATGCGTTAAGGAATCTGACTTCTTGCTCAGGAACTCTTCTCTCTACTCTTTAATAAAACAGATGTTGAATCATTCCAAAAAAAGAAGGCCAGCATCTGTTGACATTGTAATTGATAATCTTCAAAAGATAGTCAACAAATACTATAAATGATTCTTGAGTATGAGAAAAAGAATCCTTATTTTAAAAGCATGCGGAGGTTCCGATGAACCACATGAGTGCAACGGGATATGTGAACAGGCGCAACTATACGGAATTGAGTCTGTCTGCAAGTGCGTTAAGAATAATGAGGACTTAGAAGGCCTTCTCTATTCTCATGGACTTTTCGACTATATTTATTTGAGTGCTCATGGTAATCCTGAAGGTTTTTCAAGCGAGGATGAAAAAGTCAACATGAGTTGGCAGAAGTTGGCCATGCTGCTATGTAAAAGCAAGTGCATGAACGAAGACAGCATCCTTATGTTATCTTGTTGCAGGGGTGGATTGATGGAAGTGGCATACGATATTTTCCTGACTTGCAAGCAGATTTGCTATGTGCTTGGTCCGAGACAAAGCTTGACTTCTGCAGATATGCATATCTGCTTCGGCATCTTCTTGTATAACATGGAGATACGTAGTGCCGATCCTGTCGTGGCATGTGAAAAGATAAAGTTGGCGACGGACCAACGTTTCTCTTGTTATGATAGGCAGGAAGAGAGCATCAGTCTGAGCAATTATCGCGAAATGCATTATGGATATGAATAATGTTACTTGGCAATCAAAATATGAAAAGGAATAACTCTCTTAAAAGAGCAAAGACCCTGTTGAAAGAAACGATTTTACCTACTGGTAGCCTTTCTTTTCTGGACAGAGTAGATAATTTAGAGAAAATCTACCGCGATATTATTGCAATAGAATATCCAAATGTTCCAAGGGAAAGCCTTGCGAGTTTAGAGTCCTTTTGGACAGTAATTAAACACTGTTACAATCTGCATCAAGAGGGACTTTCGGCTGAAGCTACACTTTTTTTCTATGAAAAAATCTTCTGCAATGAAGATTATATAGAAAAATATGAACTTGAACCACAAAGTAGGCTCTATAGAATTAGGAAAACTGAAGTTAGTGGTCTGTTCAGTAAAGAAGAGATGTTCCATATCCCATTTGATAAAAGACATTTGATTACTAACGGTCGCTATAGTATTAACGGGATACCATCATTGTATTTGTGTGAATCAACTTATATCTGTTGGGAAGAATTGGGAAATCCCAACTTCGACACATGCAACGTATCAATGTTTGTGAACGAGCAGATGGTTTCTGTCATCAACGTTGCTCCTATAATGAAGGCATTTGATAAAGACAAAATACTTAAATACCCATTGGCGTATGTTTGCTCTTTGGGAACGAACCATCCTGAAGGCCCATTTAAGGAAGAATATGTTATACCACAGATGTTGATGCAGTGTCTTCTTATTCATAACAAAAGAAACACTAAAACGTCTTATGTGGGTATTAGATACTTGTCAAACAAGGCTTATGTTCAGCGACCTTTATTCCCATTGAACGAAAAGAAAGATTTAAAACGATATTTCAATTATGCATTCCCTGCATATGGTCCTTACGACAATGATGGACTGAGTAAGAAATTGAAATCGATATTTTCGTGGTCCTCCCCAGACACTTATGGTAGATATAGGTTACGAACAGCCAATATGAGTGTAGAAGAAAGACCTACTACGGACACATATAGTGTTTCTGCCTTTTCACAAATTGAAAATTGGTGTAATGTACAATGGGCTCATGATAATATGCTATCATATAATAGTTGGGAAGGAGCACTAAGTTTATAATAGAGATGATATTTGATATATGGCAATAAGGACAAAAACAAAACGTTATAATATATATGAGTAACAAAGAGATACAATTATCCTCGGAGCTGAGATTCGCTGTGCAAACCATCAAAACTGCTATCTTGTAGAGTCAGGCACGGGCTGTCAAAGGGGTCAATCAGGAACAGCTGGCCCTGTATTATGGTGTGGGAAGGTATATCTCCGAGAACACCCGTAACCAAAAATGGGGGTCTGGGGCTTTGAAGAGTATAAGTGAACGGTTAAGGCAAGAGTTGCCTGGGTTAAGGGGGTTCAGCGAGACAAATCTCAAAAATATGCGCTTGTTCTATGGGGCATGGAATGTCATAGAACCTAAATCGCCAATCGCAATTGGCGATTTGGCAAAGGTGCTGACTCCGAAGGAAGAACTACAACGTATATTTGAAGAAAGCAGCAATACAGGTGACTATAGAGCGGACGAAGTTTGGGCAGATGGCAAATGTCGGAGGTGATGTCGGAGGTGATGTCGGAGATTATGTCGGAGATTATGTCGGAGATTATGTCGGAGATTATGTCGGAGGTTGAAATGCAGCCCAACTCAATGAAAGGCTGAAGATTATTTTAATCGGCTGATAGAGACAGAACAAATGAATGTCCTAGATAGTGTCCTAGAAAATGTCCTAGAAACATCAGCTTCACTTGCATGGCATTTCAAAGTTGATGCAAGGACTATCCGCCTTGACCTAAGCTTTCTGCAAACCAAAGGCTATATCCGTCACGATGGGCCAGACAAGGGGGATGCTGGGTTGTTATAAAGGGATAATTGAGAGTTGCATCAAAAAGCTTACTCGTATTACTGATATTACCGAATAATATGCCGAAAAATGGTTTGCGAACAAAAATAATGAGATTTGCGAACAAAATGAGTGAATCAATTATTGCAGAAAGATTATATTGGTGTTCGCGAAATGCAATTTTGTTCGCAAATTGTTCGCAAAACAAAGAAAAAGGAGCTACATTTTTGATGTAACTCCTTGATTTTCATCGTGGACCAGCCAGGGCTTGAACCTGGGACCTCCAGATTATGAGTCTGTTGCTCTAACCAACTGAGCTACAAGTCCAATCCTTTTATTTGTGCGGCAAAGGTACGGCATTTTCTCCGAATAGCCAAATAAAACTGGACTTTTTTCTGAACGAGGCCGTCAGAACTCAGCAGAACACGTCAACACGACAGGACTCAGCAGAACTCGGCAGGAGTCATCAACACGACAGGAGTCGACAGGAGACATCTGAAGTCGACAGGAAGCATCAGGACTCGACAGAAGTCAACAACACGACAGGAGTTGGCAGAGGACTGCAGAACTCGGCAGAGGAGATCAGGAGTCGGCAAAGGACCGCAGGAGTCGATAGGAAACATCAGAACTCATCAAGATGAGCAAGGGTATGAAGGCGGCGCATGGCAGCAGAATCGCTTTTGGGACAGATCATAAGGACGCCAGCTTCTTCGGTAATGACGAAACCTTCGAGGCCTGAGATTACGGCAAGGTGCCCTTCAGGCAGGCGAACAATATTATCATTGGCGTTGTCGAAGAGAGCCTCACTGTGCAAGGTGACATTGCCTCTTCCATCGGTCTTCACGTCTGAAGGCGGACGGGGTGTGTTGCGCGAAGGAGCATGGACAGCATCGCTGGCGATGCCCTGCCAAGTGCCTAAGTCTGCCCAGCCGAAACGGCATCGCTGGACGTAGCGGTGACCCGTGTGTTCCAGTAAGGCGTGCTCCATTGACAAGTTGGGCAAAGCCTCATAAAAGCGAGGGACGATGGCCGTAGAGCATCGTTCGCTGGTCAGCTCGGGGAATTCGTCGGCATATGCAGGCACGTGTTTAATAATATTGTGCAGCATATAATGAGCTCCAAAAACGAACAAGCCTGTATTCCACAGGAACTCGCCACTGTCCATGAAGAGTTGTGCAAACTCTGCATTCGGTTTCTCTGTGAAAGTCTTGACCTGGAAGATACGGTCTGACCCGACGACAGGCTCCCCAGCCTGTACGTATCCGTAGCCCGTCTCAGGACGAATGGGGCTGACGCCGAGTATCAGCACGCCCTCGTTGTGGCTTACCATCTCGAGTCCGTGCTGCAGATCGTCATCGAATAATTCATCCCCATAGATCACCTGATCAGCAGGTGTGACGACGATGCTCGCAGTGGGACAAAGATTGATGATGGCACTTGTAGCCCAGCTGACAGGAGCCAGCGTTCCCCTCCGAACGGGCTCGGCCAATATCTGCTCTCGTGGCAGTTGTGGCAGCTGCTCGTTTACGATGTGCAGATAGCAGGACTGTGTTGAAACAAAGATATTTGAAGGTTTGATGAACCTTGCAAAGCGGTCATAGGTTTGCTGTAAGAGTGTCCTCCCCGTTCCTCCGAGGTCGAGGAACTGTTTTGGCATATGTTCGCGACTTGTCGGCCAAAGGCGGCTGCCAACACCACCAGCGAGGATAAGGCAATAGTTTTGTTCTGAAGCGGTCATTAGGTTAAGTTAATTGGTTTTTTCGAGGGCTAAGGTAGTGTTTTTTGGCATTCCTTCAAAACTTCCACCACATTATTTAACGAAAGACGAGTGTTTTTCAAGAAAAATATCTACTTTTGTGGCCGCAAGCGAACCTTCAGACAAAGGAACAGCCCTATGGAAGTACAAATCGAATCGAGCTGGAAGCTCCGTTTACAGTCCGAGTTTGATCAGCCCTATTTCTCCGCTTTGACGGCATTCGTCCGCCAAGAGTACGCCTCTGGCGAGTGCTATCCGCCAGGCCGAAAGATTTTCAACGCTTTTTCCCAAACCCCTTTCGAGTCTGTTAAAGTGGTTATTCTTGGTCAAGACCCCTACCATGAGCCCGGTCAAGCGATGGGATTGTCTTTCTCTGTGCCCGAAGGCATGATGCTACCCCCTTCGCTGAGAAACATCTACGCGGAAGTGTCGGCCGAGACAGGCGCTCCGATTCCCGCTTCGGGCGACCTCACACGTTGGGCCCGTCAGGGCGTGTTGCTACTAAACGCCACGCTGACCGTCCGTCGCGGCCAGGCTGGTTCGCACCAGCGCCGCGGCTGGGAGACCTTCACCGATGCCGCCATCCGTGCGTTGGCCACCGAGCGCCAGCACCTTGTCTTCATGCTTTGGGGAGCCTATGCCGGGCAGAAAGCAGCTTTCATCGACCCACAACGCCATTTGGTGCTACGTTCTCCACACCCCTCGCCGCTCTCCGCTCATCGTGGCTTCTTCGGCAACCATCACTTCCAACTTTGCAACGATTATCTGACGCAGTGCGGACTGACCCCCATTCAATGGTGAAGAGTGAAGGCCCCCTGTAATCCCCCGGCGGGGGATGGTAAATGGGTAAATGGTAATGACGAACAAAAAGTGAAAAAATGAAAAGAATCCCAATCCTCGAAGTCGGCGGCGTACTGCTGTCCACCGACATCCTTACAGAATACTTCTGCTGCGACCTCTCGGCCTGCGGCGGCGCCTGCTGCATAGAAGGCGATGCGGGCGCCCCTGTCACACTGGACGAAGTAGCAGAATTAGAGTCCTGCACAGATGCCGTCTGGCCACTATTGTCCGCCCAGGCCCAAAGCGTTGTGGAGCGTCAGGGTGTGGCCTACACCGATGCAGAAGGCGAGCTGGTGACGAGTATCGTCGGCGGCAAAGACTGCGTCTTCACCTACTACGACAACATCGAGGAAATCGGGAACCAGCAATGTTGCCTGTGCGCACTGGAGAAAGTGTGCCGCGAGGGCCACACACGCTTTATGAAGCCCATCTCCTGCGCCCTCTACCCCATTCGCGAGAAGCGGTTCGGCGGCGGTCTCGTCGGCCTCAACCTGCACCGTTGGACGGTGTGCGAGGCCGCTTTCAAGCGCGGTCGTGAGCTGCAACTGCCCGTCTATCGTTTCCTCGAAGGTCCGCTGAAGCGGCGTTTTGGCGAGGCCTGGTACGCCGAGTTGGAAGAGGTAGCCCAGCTTATCTGACCCCCTCTTTCTTCCACAACCGGAACACCTGGCCGAGCAACGTTCCTAAGAGCACGCCGACACTATCGGCCAAGAAGTCCATCCATTCGCCAGAGCGATAGGTCGTAACGAACGCCTGCAAGAGTTCCAGCACCCCGCCGAGCATCACCGGGGCGAGGATGGCCAGGCACAGCTGCCTGCTGTCAAGGCGCCTGTGGTGCCTCCAGAACTCCAGCCATCCCACCAGACACAGCCCACCGTACATCACCAGGTGTGTCCACTTGTCTGCAAAAGGAACGTCCTTTGCCACCTCAACCTGCCCGATAGGAGCCAGCGAGAGCACCAGCACGGCCACCAAAGTGAGCGTCGTCAACGGGTAATTGCGCATATAATTTGTTAGCATAAACACCATTTTTACAAAGATTTGGGGCAAAAGTACAAATAAAAGTTGTAATTTTGCCGCGCGAATGGAAAAAAGAGCCAATTTCACCAGTAAATTAGGAATCGTGCTGGCCTCGGCAGGCAGTGCCGTCGGCCTGGGCAACGTATGGCGTTTCCCCACGGAAGTAGGTGCGAACGGCGGTGCCGCCTTTATACTAATGTATATTGCGTGCGTGGTACTCTTAGGACTGCCCCTGATGGTCTCCGAGTTTGTCATCGGCCGTCACACCCACAAGAACACCGCCGACGCCTATCGCCAGCTGGCCCCGAAGAGCGGATGGGTATTCCAGGGCTACCTCGGTGTGTTCACCTCGTGGTTCATTCTGTGCTACTACAGCGTCGTGTCCGGCTGGACGCTGAAATATCTCCTGGCCTCCCTGTCCGGAGAAGTCACCTCGACCCCCGACAGCGCCGCCTGTTTCGTCAGCTTCACCTCCAGCCCGTGGGCGCCGCTGGTGTTCATGGTCCTCGTCCTCCTGATGTGCCACTGGGTCATCCGGCGCGGCGTACAGGAAGGCATCGAGCGGTATTCCAAGCTGATGATGCCCCTGCTGCTGCTCATCATCGCCGTGCTGGTGGTGTGCTCGTTCTCCATGCCCGGTTCGCGCGAGGGCCTGCGTTTCCTGCTGAGACCCGATTTCTCCAAGCTGACCTCCTCGGTGGTGCTGAGCGCCATGGGGCAGGCCTTCTTCTCGCTGAGCATCGCCATGGGCTGCCTGTGCACCTACGCCAGCTACTTCACCGACGATGCCCGCCTGATGAAGACGGCAGGCAGCGTGGCGCTCATCGACACGACGGTCGCCGTGATGAGCGGCTTCATCATCTTCCCCGCCGTGTTCTCCGTGGCCGATGTGGCCCCCGATGCCGGTCCCGGCCTGGTGTTCATCACCCTCCCCAACGTCTTTCAGATAGCTTTCGGGGGCGTCCCGTGGCTGGGATGGCTCTTCGCCGTCATGTTCTACCTGCTGCTGTTGCTGGCCGCGCTGACCAGCATGATGTCCATCCACGAACCCGTGACGGCCTTCCTGCTGGAGCGCTTCCGCCTGCAGCGCCGTACGGCCGCCAGCATCGTCACCCTCTCGTGCATGGCCGTAGGCGTGCTCTGCAGCCTCTCCTTCGGTCCGCTGAAGGACGTCACGCTGCTGGGCATGACCTTCTTCGACCTCTTCGACTTTGTGTCGGCCAAGCTGTTCCTGCCCCTTGGCGGCATCATCATCGCCCTCTTCGTGGGCTGGAAGCTGCCGCGCGCCCTGGTGCAGGACGAGGTGACGAACCGCGGCACGCTGCACAGCCCCCTCTTTCCCGTCTATCTGTTCCTCGTCCGCTGGGTGGCCCCGGCCGCCATCGGGCTCATCTTCCTGAACGAATTAGGTCTTTTCAGATGACAGAGCCAGCACCACATCGAGGCCATTTCGCCACCCGTCTGGGCATCGTCCTGGCCACGGCCGGCAGCTCAGTCGGCCTGGGCAACGTATGGCGATTTCCCGTCGAGACGGGACAGCACGGCGGTGCCGCATTCCTGCTTGTCTATCTGGCCTGCGTCGTTTTTCTCGGTGTCCCTATGATGACCGCCGAGTTCATCATCGGTCGCCGCACACACACCGACATCGCCTCGGCCTACGAGCGTCTGGCACCGCGCCAGCCCTGGTACCTCACGGGATATGCCGGCATGGTGTGCGTGACGCTCATCCTGTCCTACTACAGTGTCGTGGCGGGCTGGATCCTGAAATACGCCACGGATGCCCTCACAGGCCAGATGGCGTCCATCAGCGATGCCGGCACCTATTTTGCCGACTTCTCCTCGTCCACCTGGTCGCCGCTGCTCTTCGCCCTGGCCTTTCTCCTGCTCACACACTGGGTCATTCTGCGCGGTATCCAGAACGGCATCGAGCGCATCTCCAAACTACTGATGCCCCTGCTGTTCCTGTTGATGTGCCTGCTGGCCGTGGGCGCGCTGACGATGCCCGGCGCCGGCCAGGGGCTCACCTTCCTGTTGCGCCCCGACTTCTCGAAGATCGACTCCCACGTGGTGCTGAGCGCCATGGGGCAGGCCTTCTTCTCGCTGAGCATCGCCATCGGCTGCCTCAGCACCTATGCCAGCTATTTCAAGTCCGACGTGCCGCTGCTGAAGACCGCTGCCAACGTCGTCGGCATCGACACGCTGGTGGCCGTCCTGAGCGGCTTCATCATCTTCCCGGCCGTGTTCTCCGTGCAGGGCGTGGCGCCCGATGCCGGCCCCGGGCTGGTGTTCGTGACGCTTCCCAGCGTTTTCCGCACGCTCTTCGGCGGCACACCGCTGCTGGGCTATGTGTTCTCGCTGATGTTCTACCTGCTGCTGGTGCTGGCAGCGCTGACCAGCACCATTTCTATGCTCGAAGAGGTGACCGCATTCTTTGTCGACCGCTACGGCATCTCGCGTCGGCGCGCCGCCACATACATGACGCTGACGGCGATGCTCCTGGCCGCCCTCTGCTCGCTCTCCTTCGGTCCGCTGGCGTCGTTCCGTCCCTTCTTCGGCCGAGGTTTCTTCGATGCTTTCAACGATGTCACGGCCCTGTGGATCATGCCCCTCAGCGGCATCGTGCTCAGCGTCTTCGTCGGTTGGCGCCTGCCGCGGACGTTGGTGATCGACGAACTCACCAACGGCCACACCCTGCGCCTGCCGCGCTGGCTCTTCGTCGGCTTCTTCTTCCTCATCCGCTGGGTGGCACCGGCCGCCATCGCACTCATCTTCCTCAGCCAACTTCTGTCCTGACGCCATGAAACGCTCCGACCGCCGCGCACTGCTCCTGCTCTTCACGATCATCCTGTCCGTATGGGCCGGCATCCTGCTCGACCGCCACCTGCTTCGTCCGTCCGGTCCCGCGCCGGCATCACTGGACCAGGTGGCCATGGAGCGTCTGGCGCCTCCGGCAGAGGCGCAGGCCAAGAGCGGCGACACCGCCACGGCCTCCGCCGAAACTGCTCCCGCAGAAACGTTCCCCTTCGACCCCAACACCGCCGACTCCGCCACGCTGCGCCGCCTGGGCCTGCCGGCATGGATGGCCCGCGCCATCGGCCGCTACCGCGCAAAGGGAGGCCGCTACCATCGTCCCGAAGACTTCAAACGCGTTCCGGGGATGACACCAGAGCTCTACGAACGCCTGCAGCCAGCCATCCGCATCGGGCGTGCCTTCCGATACTACGCAGACCTCGAGCCTTCTGAGACGGCACCTGCAAGCCCGCACGAAACCGTCCGCCACGACTCTTCACACAGCAAGATGCCTCACGGACCGCGGCAGGAGAAGTTCCGCGAGATGGTCTGTCTGGACCTCAACAGCGTCGACACCACCGAACTGAAGAAAGTTCCCGGCATCGGCTCCTATCGTGCCCGCCAGATCGTCCGCTATCGCGAGCGCCTGGGAGGTTTCACCAGCGTAGAACAGCTGGCGGAAGTCGAGGGCTTCCCCTCCGAACTGGCAGAATGGTTTCGTGTGGAGGCGCCCGAACCACAGCGCTTGAACGTCAACACAGCCACGTTCGGCCAACTGGCCCGCCACCCTTACATCGGCGCACAGCGTGCACGCACCATCACCGATTACCGGCGTGCTCACGGCAAAATCCACGCCCTGTCCGACCTTCAGCTGCTCGATGGCTTCGCCGAAGCCGACCTCCAGCGTCTGCAGCCCTACGTGACCTATTGACCACCGTCTTTTCGCATGAGACACTTCGCAAAGGCTCTGTACGTCCCGGGCAACAGGACCGCGCGTCTTTGCCCATACGTCCGTACGTGGTTGGCCGGGTCTTCGCAGAAAAAGTCCAAGAGAAAAAGTGCGTTTTCCTTAGGAGAAAAGGGCATTTTCCTTAAAGAAAAAATGTGTTTTCCTTTAGCGAAAAGTGCGTTTTCCTTTAGCGAAAAGTGCGTTTCCCTTTTATTATTGTCCGCCAAACATTGTTATGGCTATCCCAACTCTTTGAAACACGAGAGTTGAGACAGTAGTAAAATTGGGATAAGTGCCTCCGCGAACGAGCAACATCTCAAGGGACAAAAGTGATTTTCATAGTAGGTTTGGCCTTTCACCACAGGCAACTAAAGTCGGGCTCGCAGGCAGGGGAGTTTGTTCCATCACGATGGAATGATGGTTCCATCACGATGGAACGATGGTTCCATCACGATGGAACAAACTAAAGTGTTGGGCATGGCGGGCAAACAAGAGCGGCATGCAGGCCGGAAGGCGCACGGTCACGACCTCGGCTGTTGGGCATGGCAAGCAAAAGAGAGGGGCGTGCAGGACAGTGCAGGACATAGGGCCAAGGCGCGGTGCGCGTGAGGAAAGAGCATGGAGAGGCAGAAAACTAAATTCTCTTTCCTAATAAATACCCGTATTTTGCCATTTATCTATCACTTCTATCACCTATCTATCACCTCATCTATCATTTCACACCCGTCTCATTAACAGCACGTTAACACATTTTAGTGATAGCGTGATAACTGTTTTCGGAATTTTGCTGAATATGCGCGTGCGCGCGGTAGTCTTTATTATTTCTCTCCCCTCCGCGTGCTTATCCTTAGAGGGCGGTCAAGCGTTCAGCCCGCTCTCACAGCTTCAACCCGTCCAGGAGGGCGATGTAGTCCTCGATGGCGGCGTGTATCTCCGATGGGCGCACGAACTCGTCGGCGGTGTGGCTGCGAGCGCTCTGCCCGGGCCCCATCTTCAGGGAGGGACAGGGGAGCAGGGCCTGGTCGGACAGCGTAGGCGACCCGTAGGGCGTGCGGGGCAGGCCGTCCACGGTGGGCCCCAGACGGAGGGCAGCCTGCACGAGGGGATGGGCGGGGGGGATGGACGACGAGTTGAGCCGGAAGCTGCGCGCATGCACCTCGCCGGCGAGGTGGGCGCAGACGGTGTCGTAGATCTGGCGGTTGGAGTAGCACTCGTTGGAGCGGACGTCGACGGTGAAGGTGCAGCGGTCGGGGACGACGTTGTGCTGCGTGCCGGCCTGGATGATGGTGGTGGTCATCTTCACAGGCCCGAGCAGGGGGGAGCTCTGCGGGAAGCGGTAGGTGCGCAGCCACTGAATGTCGTCCAGGGCGCGATAGAGGGCATTGTCGCCTTCGTCGCGCGCGGCATGTCCGGCGCGGCCGTGGGCAGTGACATCCAGCACCATCAGGCCTTTCTCGGCCACGGCAGGCTGCATGCCTGTGGGTTCGCCTACCAGGGCCACGCTGATGGGCGGCAGCAGGGGCAGCACGCGCTCGATGCCGTCGCGGCCGGAGACCTCCTCTTCTGCCGATGCCAGGAAGATGAGGTTATAGCTCTGGGGGCGGCCCGAGAGCACGCGATAGGCCTGCAGGAGGCTGACGAGGGAGGCGCCGTCGTCGTTGGAGCCGAGCCCATAGAGGCAGTCGTCTTCGAGGACGGGCGTGAAGGGGTGGCGGCTCCAGGCGTCGGAGGGCCGCACGGTGTCGATATGGGCGCAGAGCAGCAGGGTGGGCCGGCCAGCATCGTAGCCCTCGGCCACACACCAGAGGTTGTTGGCCTCGCGGCGCGGACGGAGATGCAGACGGTCCAGATGGGCCGCCAGGCAGTCAGCTGCAGCCGTCTCGTTGCGGCTGGTGCGGGGAATGGCTATCAGGGAACAGAGGAGGTCGAGGGCCTCGGCAGTGAGGGATGACATAAGGAATGACGAATGATGGATGATGAATGACCGGACTCTCCCCCCCGAACGAGTCCAGCCGGAACATTCAGTTCCGTCTTCCTCGCACCCTAAAGGGAGGGAGCGGTTACTTGTAAAAACAGAGGAGTGGTAATCCTGCTCTTGTCAGGTATTTGCTCCCTCCCTTTAGGGAGGGCGGGGGGAGAGTCCGCGAAGCGAGATTCTTCATTCTTCACTCCTTCCCCCCCGGGGGGGTGGGCAGTTTCTTGTTTGTCTTTTGGCCGCAAAGATATAGGTTTTATGAGAAAAAGCGGCAAAAACAGAAGATAAATTGCGAAACTGCGGCGTAAATCGCAAATTATCCTTATCTTTGCAGCAGCAAAAACGAAAAAAAAGACTTACGGTTATGCTGAACAAAAGCCCACTGTCTGTGCTCATCCATGAGCAAGCGAAAGTGTACGGAGAGAAAACGGCGCTGCGCTACCGCGACTATGCGACGGCCACGTGGCGCGATATCTCGTGGCGGGAGTTCTCCCGCCGTGTATCACTGGTGTCGAACGCCCTGCTGAAATACGGCGTCGCCGAGCAGGAGAACATCGCCGTGTTCTCGCAGAACAAGCCCGAGAGCCTCTGCGTGGACTTCGGCACGTATGGCATCCGTGCAGTCTCGATCCCCTTTTACGCCACCAGCAGCGAGGCGCAGGTGAAGTACATGGTCAACGATGCCGTCGTGCGATTCGTCTTCGTGGGCGAGCAGTACCAGTACGACACGGCCTTCCGCGTCTTCAAGATGTGCCCCACGCTGGAGCGCCTCATCATCTTCGACCACGCCGTGGAGCGCAATCCCCAGGACCAGGTCTCGATCTACTTCGATGACTTCCTGAAGGAGGGCGAGGGTCTGCCCTTTGCCGACGAGGTGGCACGGCGCAGCGCTGCCGTGCAGCCTGACGATCTGGTGAACATCCTTTACACCAGCGGCACGACGGGCGTTTCCAAAGGCGTCACGCTCACCTACCGGATGTACGCGGCCGCCATCCCTGCCAACGACCGCGTGATGGACCTCTCGGAAGACGATGTCATCATGAACTTCCTGCCCTTCACCCACGTCTTCGAGCGGGCATGGAGCTACTGGTGCCTCAGCCGGGGCGCTCAGCTGGCCATCAACCTGCGCCCGCAAGACATACAGATGACGCTGCGCGAGGTGCACCCCACCTGCATGGCCGCCGTGCCGCGCTTCTGGGAAAAGGTATACACGGGCGTGCAGGAGAAGATAGCACAGAGCAGCACCATGCAGCGGCGACTGATGCTGGACGCCCTGGCCGTCGGCAAACGCTACAACGTCGACTACAAACTGCGCGGACTGGTGCCTCCACTGCAGCTGAAGCTGCAATATAAGTTCTTTGAGAAGACCGTCATCGCCCTGCTCAAGAAGACACTCGGACTGGAACGAGGCAACTTCTTCCCCACGGCAGGCTCCTTCATACCGCCTGCCATCGAGGAGTTCGTACACTCCTGCGGCATCCGTATGACAGCAGGCTACGGCATGACGGAGACCACCGCCACCGTCTCTTGCGACTGGCACCACGCGCCCAAGACCATCGGCTCTGTGGGGCGCGTGCTGGAAGGCATAGAAATCAAGTTCGGCGAGCAGAACGAGATCTTGCTGCGCGGAGACACCATCACCAAGCAGTACTACCGCAAAGCCGAGATTACCGCACAGTCCTACGACGCAGAGGGCTGGTTCCACACCGGCGACTGCGGCTATCTCAAAAACGGCGAGCTCTACCTGACCGACCGCATCAAGGACCTCTTCAAGACCAGCAACGGCAAGTATATCTCGCCGCAGGCATTGGAGTCGAAATTTGTCGTGGACCGCTACATCGACGAGGTCGCCGTGATAGCCGACGAGCGTAAGTTCGTCTCGGCTCTCGTCATCCCCGACTACTCACTGCTCGAAAAGTGGGCACGCGACCACGGCATCGCCTTCGCCAGCCGCGAAGAACTCTGCCAGAACCCGCTCGCCTGCAAGATGGTGATGGAACGCATCGAGACGCTCCAGCAGGAGTTTGCTCACTACGAGCAGATCAAGCGCATCACGCTCCTGCCACAGCCCTTCTCCATGGAACGCGGCGAACTCACCAACACCCTCAAAATCAAGCGACCCGTTATCGCTCAAAACTATAAGGCGCAGATTGACGCCATGTACGAAGAATGATTACTCAAGAACAACTCAAGACGATACAGGAGCGCACGGAAGCGCTCAACCACTACCTCGACATACCCCGCAAGCAGATGGAGTACGAAGAGGAACAGCTGCGCACACAGGCACCTGACTTCTGGGAAGATGCCAAGCGCGCCGAGGAACAGATGAAGAAGGTGAAGAGCCTGGAGAAATGGATCAAGGGCTATGCCGAGGTGCGCACCCTTGCCGATGAGCTCGCCACAGCCTTCGACTTCTATAAGGAAGAACTTGTCACGGAAGACGAAGTGGACGCCTTATACGCCAAAGCCGTCAATGCCATCGAGGCACTGGAACTGCGCAACATGCTCCGCCAGGAGGAAGACCCCATGGACGCCGTCCTGAAAATCAACTCCGGCGCCGGAGGCACCGAAGCACAGGACTGGGCACAGATGCTGATGCGCATGTACATGCGGTGGGCCGAACAGAACGGTTACAAGTGTGTCGTCAGCAACCTCCTCGAGGCCGACGACGCTGGCATCAAGAGCTGCACACTCGAGATCATGGGCGACTACGCCTACGGCTACCTCAAAGGCGAAAACGGCGTGCACCGCCTGGTGCGCGTATCGCCCTACAACGCCCAGGGCAAACGCATGACCAGCTTTGCATCGGTCTTCGTCACACCTCTCGTCGACGACTCCATCGAGGTGAACATCGAGCAGGCACGCATCTCGTGGGACACCTTCCGCAGTAGCGGCGCAGGCGGACAGAACGTGAACAAGGTGGAGTCCGGCGTGCGACTGCGCTATCAGTACAAAGACCCCTATACGGGCGAGGAAGAGGAAATCCTCATCGAGAACACCGAGACGCGCGACCAGCCCAAGAACAAGGAGAACGCCCTGCGACTGCTGCGCTCCATGCTCTACGACAAAGAACTGCAGCACCGCATGGCCGAGCAGGCCAAGGTGGAGGCCGGCAAGAAGAAAATCGAATGGGGCTCGCAAATACGCTCCTACGTCTTCGACGACCGCCGCGTGAAAGACCACCGCACAGGCTACCAGACTTCCGACGTAGGAGGCGTGATGGACGGCAAAATCGACGCCTTCATCAAGGCTTACCTCATGGAGTTCGGTGCAGACCAGTCTGAAGCATAAAAAAACATACCTAACATAACCTTATATCATTATGAGCAAGATTAAAAAAGAGACACGTGCAGCCAAACGTGCTGCACGCGAAGAGCAACAAGCCAAGAGGGTCATCAACTGGATTGTCGGTGGCCTCATCGTGCTCTTTGTCATCGCAGCCGTCTACGCCTTCCTTGTGTAATACCGAGGACGGAAACAGAACCTACAAGACACTACGATGGCACTGGAAATCGAACGCAAGTTCCTCGTCAAAGGCGACAGCTACAAGGCTATCGCCTTTGACCATTCTTTCATCGCCCAAGGCTACATCGCCTCGGGCAATGGCCGCACGGTGCGCGTCCGCATCCGTGGCGACCGCGGCTATCTCACCATCAAAGGCCCCAGCCCCGACGGCGGACTCTCGCGCTACGAATTCGAGAAGGAAATCAGCCTCGACGATGCCCGCGACCTGATGCGCATCTGCGAGCCCGGAATCATCGAGAAGACACGATGGCTGGTGCGCGCCGACGACGGACACATCTTCGAAGTCGATGAATTTGCCGGAGACAACGAAGGCCTCGTCATGGCCGAAGTGGAACTCCAAAGCCCCGACGAAGCCTTTACGCCCCTTCCCTTCATTGGTCGTGAAGTCACTGGTGACCGCCGCTTCTACAACGCTCACATGCGCCGCTATCCCTTCAAACTATGGCGCGACCAGATCGAGGGAGAATAGGGAAAAACTTCTATTATTCAAGTTTCGGCTTTTCAAAGAACCACAGATTAAACAGATTAAACAGATTTGGTCTTTTATCTGTCGCCATGAATGCTGCAGCGAGCCCCCCAGCCCCCTAAAGGGGGAGCTTCAAGCGCGCAGCCACTCCCCCTTCAGGGGGCCGGGGGGCAGGCGCTGACAGCAAGGCTTGCAGAACGACACTCGAAAGCTGCGGAGCCTTTCGCCGGGAATCGGTGTAATTGAAAAATTGAAACATTGAAACATTGAAAAGGTGAAAAAGAATCTGTTAAATCTGTGGAATCTGTGGTATTGGAGAACTTACGAAAGTTGAATTCTATTATTTTTCAGAACATACTGCGCACACGGTCGATGCCTGCTACCAGAGCGTCGACTTCTTCGCGTGTATTGTAGAGCGCGAAGGAGGCACGCACAGTGCCTTCGATACCCAAGCGATGCATGAGGGGTTCGGCACAATGGTGACCCGTGCGGACGGCAATGCCGAGACGGTCCAAAAGGGTGCCCAGGTCGAAGTGGTGGATGTCGCCTACGAGGAAGCTGACGACGGCATCGTCCGAGGGACCGAAGATGCGCATCCCAGGAATCTGCAGCAACTGCTCACGTGCATAGCTCGTGAGCGCTTTCTCGTACGCGGCAATCTGCTCCATGCCGATTGCGGAGACATAGTCCAGGGCACGTGCCAGACCTGTAGAGGCAACATAGTCGGGCGTTCCGGCCTCGAACTTATAGGGCAGGCTGTTGAAGGTGGTATGCTCGAAGCTGACAGTCCCTATCATTTCGCCGCCACCCATATACGGCGGCAGGCGGTCGAGCCACGACTCTTTGCCATAGAGCACACCGATGCCGGTGGGACCGTAGATCTTGTGACCGCTGAAGGCCAGGAAGTCGCAGTCCAGTGCCTGAACATCGAGGGGCATGTGCGGAGCAGCCTGGGCTGCATCAATGAGTACGGGAACATCATGGGCATGTGCTATCCGGACAATGTCGGACACGGGATTGGCCGTGCCGAGGACATTGGAGACAGCGGTGCAGGAGACAAGACGCGTGCGGGGGGTGAAAAGACGCTGGAAGGCCTCCATGTCAAGACGTCCCTCATCGGTGATGGGGCACACCTTAACTACAAAAGGTACGCGCGCGCGAAGGGTGTCGCCTGTCCCATGCGACAAAGTCGCACGACGCTCTCCAAAGGATGCACGCATCTGCTCGAGCTGCCAAGGTACAATATTGGAGTGGTGCTCCATCTCGGTGAGGATGACTTCGTCGCCCTCGCGGAGGAAAGCCTGCGAGAAGGTGGAAGCGACGAGGTTGATGCTCTCCGTGGTGCCGCGGGTGAAGATGACCTCGGATGTGGAACGTGCATTGATGAAGCGGCGCACGGTCTCGCGCGCCTGCTCGTGCAGGTCGGTAGCCTGCTGAGAAAGATAGTGTACGCCCCGATGCACATTGGCATTGACATTGAGGTACTCGTCCGTCATCGCATCGATGACACAACGTGGTTTCTGCGTCGTGGCGGCATTGTCCAGATAGACGAGCGGGCGGCCGTAGACTTCGCGGGAGAGGATGGGAAAATCTTGCCTGTTCATAATCAATCAAACAAGGATGGTTCGCCGAGACGATCTGTCGGTCTGCCCATGTGCTCGTAGGCAAGATCGGTCACTTCACGCCCGCGAGGAGTACGCTTGATGAACCCTTCTTTAATGAGGAAAGGCTCGTAGACCTCTTCAACAGTGCCCGGGTCTTCGCCGATGGCTGTAGCTATGGTGGTGATGCCGACGGGGCCTCCCTTGAACTTATCAATGATGGCCATAAGAATTTTGCGGTCTATGAGGTCGAGGCCGTGGCGGTCGATGTTGAGCGCCTCGAGGGCGAACTGTGCGATGGGAAGGTCGATGCGTCCGTTGCCCTTGACCTGCGCGAAGTCGCGCACACGGCGCAGCAAGGCGTTGGCGATACGTGGCGTGCCACGACTGCGCCGTGCTATCTCGGCGGCTGCCGTCTCGTCAATGGGCTGTGAGAGGATGCCTGCCGAGCGGAGTACAATGCCCTGCAAAGTCTTGGTATCGTAATACTCCAGATGGAGGTTGATGCCGAAGCGTGCCCGCAGAGGTGCCGTGAGCAGTCCCGAGCGCGTGGTGGCACCGACGAGAGTGAAGGGGTTGAGATCAATCTGTATGCTACGCGCACTGGGACCGCGATCGATCATGATATCGATACGGTAATCTTCCATCGCGGAATAAAGGTACTCCTCGACGACCGGCGAGAGGCGATGAATCTCGTCGATGAAGAGCACGTCCTGCGGCTCCAGCGAAGTGAGGATGCCGGCGAGGTCGCCGGGCTTGTCCAGCACCGGGCCTGAAGTAATCTTGAAACCGACCCCCAACTCGTTGGCAATGATGTTGGAGAGCGTGGTCTTGCCCAGGCCTGGAGGGCCATGCAACAAGGTGTGATCAAGGGGTTCGCCGCGGTACTTCGCTGCTTCGACAAAGACTTTCAGGTTCTGCACCACCTGTGTCTGTCCGGCAAAATCCTCGAAATGCAGCGGGCGAAGGGCCTGTTCAAAGTCGGCCGCACTCCCCTCCCCTCCTTGAGGAGAGGTGAGGGGTGCAGGATGTATGAAATTATTGAGTTCCTGATCCAATTTTAATTTGATTTAAGTTTCGGCTGTTCAGCAAGCCCCCCAGCCCCCTGAAGGGGGTGCTATGGACGGCGCAGCCACTCCCCCTTCAGGGGGCCGGGGGGCAGGGCGAGGGGGGAGAGGCCTCAAGTGGCTGATTAAAGCTTCACCTCGTCCAGATTGATGAGTCCATTGACTATGGCATAGATGGTCAGTCCGGCCGGAGAATGAATCTGCAGTTTTCGGGCGATATTGCGGCGATGCGTCATCACGGTGTTGGTGGAGATAAACATCTTGCCTGCAATCTCCTTATTGGAGAGGCCGCGTACGACGTGACAGATGACTTCTTTCTCGCGCTCGGAGAGATCGCCGGCAGCGGCCGTCTCCTCAGGAGAAACGGCAGGTGCACCGGCCTTCCATCCATTATTCGCCTTCATCCTCACTTCCGATTCCAGTGCCTGGACGGCCTGTGCAAAGAGGGTATCCTCGAGCAGACAATGGCTCAGCAAATCCTCTTCCATGATGAAGATGTCCATCAAGGTGTCTGCCAGTCGCTGCGTGTCGGTACGCCCGGAATAATATTTGGTGATGATGGCTTTTAGCTCGTCACTACTCTTGTTAAGGCTGGCGTGGTTATCCTGATGCTGGTGTGCAAGCGCCGTATAGCTGGCATGGTCTGCAGGGGCCTGCCCCTCAAGCAGCTGCTGCACATAAGTATGAATGTGGGTGTTCTCGTACTCCATGTGTCGTCCCACCTCGGCAGCATACTCGTCGTAGAACTTCAGGATGAGGAAGGCCACCTGGTTCTGTGCCGAGTAATCGATGGCCTCGATGAGTTTGCGCCGGATAGCCGGCAGACGGAAATCCACGAAGTAAGAGTGGGAGCGTTGCAGATAGCGCATCAACTCGCTCACGCTCACCTCCTGTGCCAGCTCGGCCGTGTTCACGTGCCCTCCATTTATCACGAAGTTCACAACAGCCAGGAAAGTGGCCGGATGGACACCATCCTTCTCGCACGTAGCCTTCACACTCTGGTTACCAAACCCCAGGCCAATACCAAAGCGTGAGATGACCTGCAGCAGACGGTAGTCATCGTGTATCAGCTCGCTCATGCGAGTATCTTCTGTGAACTTCATAGGCTTATTCCTGCATTCGAAGAGTCCTGTTGACAACGACATTCTTGTCGCGTCGGATGTTCAGCGTGGCGCGGGCGGGCAACATGGCAGCAGCTTTCTGGAAAATGGTGTCCGTGCGCTTCATGGTGAGAAAAGCCTCTTCCACCCGCTCATCGTAGCGAGTGATGGAGCTCGTCTGCGGCAGGGTGATGGTGAACTGTTGCTTCTGCGAATCGACCAGGAATCCGAGGCTGTCGTAGGTGAAGACCACACGTCCGTTGATCATCTTACGAGCCTCTATGACCTTCTCCTGATTCTCTATGGTCAGCCGGTTCAAGTCGATGCCATCTGCCAGTGCCCAGGAATACATATAGCTTTGCGGGCCCCGGGGGGTATCGTCGTCGTCGCTTCCGCTGCAAGCGAGAAAGGCCAGCGGCATACATACGACAGCCACAGCTGCCAGCACATTCCAAAAACGTTTCATCTTATTCATTGAAAATTGAAAGATTGAAAGATTGAAAATTGAAAGATTGAAAAAGGTTGAGCTTTCGGGGAAATCCGTGGCAAAGGTAGGACTATTTTCTGTTTTAGCCAAAGAAAAGGGGAATTATTCAACGACAAGAGGCCCGCAGCACGGTGCGATTACCTAAAACGTGTGAACTGTTCGCCATATCCGCTGCTGCCAGCGGAAACGCCTGGTCATTAAATGTGGGTATTTTCACATAGACCATTTGCCCGTATGGGGTGTTTAGCTTACCTTTGCAGCCGTTTTAAAATGCTTAAGACCGAAATAATGAAGAATAACAACATCTTTCTGAGCACACTCCTCTTGGCCTGCCTGAGCACGGGCAGCGTGTACGCACAGGAAAAGGGAAGCGACGATTTCGAGAAATTCCGCATCGGTGGCTACGGCGAAGTGACGGCAAATTTCAAGGACTACGGCCTCAACCGCTACTATGGCGGCCTGGAGGGCACGCCCAAGCAAAACCACAACACCATCAGCATTCCTCGCTTCGTGCTGGCCGGTGATTACAAGTTCAACTCCAAATGGCAACTCAGTTTTGAGGTGGAATTCGAGAGCGGCGGCACGGGTGCTGCCTACGAGCTGGAAACCGGACAGGGCTCAGAGAATCTGGAATACGAGAGTGAATTTGAAAAAGGAGGCGAAGTGGCCTTGGAGCAGTTCCACATCACCCGCTTCATCCTGCCAGCGCTGAACGTCCGTGCAGGTCACCTGATTATCCCTGTCGGTCTGACCAATGCCCACCACGAACCCATCAACTTTTTCGGCACCTCACGTCCGGAGGGCGAGACGACCCTACTGCCCTGCACATGGCACGAGACGGGTCTGGAGGTCTTTGGTCGCTTCGGTCGTGGATATGCCCAATTCGACTACGAGGCCATGGTGGTGGCCGGTCTGAACCCTAATGGTTTCAACAGCTACAACTGGGTGAAAGGCGGTAAGCAGGGACTTTTTGAAGAGGACAACTTCACGCGTCCGGCTTATGTGGCCCGCCTGAACTACACGGGCGTACCGGGTCTGCGCTTCGGCGCCAGCGCCTACTACAACGGCAATGCCGGCAAAAATGCCGACCGCCTGACATCGTATGATGCCTACGACCCCATCAACGTCTTCATCTGGAGCGTTGACGCACAATACGTGAACCGCTACGTCACCGCACGCGCCAACTACCTGCGCGGCAACGTCACCGAACCGAACGCCATACAGACCGTGAACCGCATCTATTCGAACAAGTCGCCCTACAGCCGCAAAGGTCCCATCGCCAAGGAAGTGGTGACGTATAGCGCCGAGGTGGGCGTGAACCTGAAGAGCATCTTCTCGGGTGTGAAGAACTTCCCCACGGTATATCCCTTCGTGCACTACAACTACTACAACCCGCAAGAGAAAGGCGAGGGGCTGGCCGTGATGGACGACCGCTGTCAGGTGAGCATGTGGACCATCGGTGCCAACTGGAAGCCGCTGCCCAACCTGGTGGTAAAAGCGAACTACATGACGCGCCAGATTGGTACAAATAAAGTCTTCGGTACGGGCAAGTACAACAGTGAGAACGAATGGGCCATCGGCGTGGCTTACATCGGATGGTTCTTTAAGAAATGAGAAGTCGGAAGACTGAAAAGCAGAAAAACTAAGGAAACTAAAATACCAAAACTAAAAATTCAATCTAACAAATGAAAACAAAGCAATTCCTTCTGGCAGGGTTCTGTGCCATGGCTCTTTCCACAGGTTTCGTCGCCTGCAGTAATGACGACAATGAAAGTGAAAGTGAATTGGAACGTGCAGCTAAGCTGGACTATAACGCATCCAACGCTACGGCCTGGGGCAATTACATGTCGGTGGTTGCTGGGCTGCTGAAGACCGATGCCACTAACCTCTATAACGCTTGGAACAATGGCTATGCCGATGAGTTCAAGCAGCACAACGGCACCTACTCCTCGGCCTTGAACTGCATAGAGACCATCTTTGACGGTTGCATGGAAATCGCAGGCGAGGTCGGCGAGAGCAAGATTGGTGAGCCATACAACCTGAAGATGGCCAAGAAAGACACCGAAGCCATCTATGCCGTAGAGAGCTGGTACAGCTGGCACAGCCGCGACGACTATGCCAACAATATCCGTTCCATCCGCAACGCCTTCCTGGGCACCCGTGACGGCAGCACCAGCACCAACTCGCTGTACACAGTGCTCGCAGCAAAAGATAAGGAACGCGCAGACCATCTGCTTGCTACGATTGACGCTACGACCAAAGCCATTCTGGCTATTCCACAGCCTTTCCGCAACAACATCAACAGCAGCGAAGCCAAAGCGGCCATGGATCAGTGCGCTGATCTCAACAGAGAACTGGCAAGCGTCAAGGGTTACTTCCAGTCCAACATTAACGATGACGAGACCCTCGACCCCGTCGTGAAGCAATACGTCGACAATGTCATACTTCCCACCTACAAGGATTTGATGGAAAAGAACATCGCCCTGGACGATGCTGTCAAGGCATTCCAGAAGAACCCCTCCAACACAGGTTTCAGCTCCTGCTGCAACGCTTGGCTGTCTGCCCGTGAACCGTGGGAGAGCAGCGAAGCATTCCTCTTCGGTCCCGTGGCAGATATGGGTCTGGATCCCAACATGGACAGCTGGCCTTTGGACCAAGTGGGCATCGTAGGCGTACTCAACTCTCAGGACTGGAACAGCATCATGTGGAATGGTGAATACGATGAGGAGAGCAAGGACATCGAAGGAGCTCAGAACCTCCGCGGTTTCCACACTCTCGAATACCTGATCTTCAAAGACGGTAGAGCTCGTACCATCAACTGAGGCCAACGACTCGCAGGAACATTTACAACACATACCCATCCACTTCCTGCATGCGAGGACAGGGCGTTCACGGCCCGTCCTCGCCTTTGTGGCTTCAATAGAATCAGTGAATTAACAACGATATGAGAATAAGTATTAAATCGTCACTATGGCCTTTCTTCATCGCATGTGCGCTTACTTTCACATCTTGCGAAAAGGATGGTTTGACCTTTGCAGACATCGAGGTTCCCGAGGGCTATGCACTCTCTGCAGGAACCTCGACAACATTTTGGAACTCGCCGATGGCCTACGACCAACCTGCCGACTGGGTGACAGGCGTTTATGCACAACGCTTCAACAGCGGCGACCGTCTCTACGACAATGCCAAGAGTTCTATGGAAAATGGTCACGGCGGCGGCCTTGGCCCTGTCTATGCCGGCTATAGCTGCGGCAGTTGCCACCGCAACGCAGGACGAACCGTGCCCACCTACTGGACCAACTGGCGCAGTGCCAGCGATAGCGAGCGGCAAAGCGACAGCGGCGTCATGGGTAGTGGCAGCAACGGCTTCACCTCGATGCTCATTTACATTACACGTAAGAACGGCACCTTCTTCCCCAACTATGGCCGTGTCATCCACGACCAGGCCATCTTCGGCGTGCATCCTGAAGGAAAAGTCAACGTGCGCATCGACTCCATGGAATACGAATTCCCCGATGGCGAAAAGTACACCTTGTGTGTGCCTCGCTGGAGCATCACAGAATGGTATGCAGACAGCATCAGTCCCGAGGACCTGTTCTGCACAGTGCGTGTTCCACTGCGCCACGTCGGAATGGGACAGATCATGGCACTCGACCCGCATGAAATTGAGGAACTGGCGCGCCGCAGCAACTACCCCGAGTGGGGCATCAGCGGACGGTGTAACTACATCAAGGAGCGCGGACAGCTGCGTCTGGGTGTAGGCGGCAACAAAGCCCACCATGCCGACCTCACCGTGGAACTGGGTTTCTCCAGTGACATGGGCATGACAAACAGCCGTTACCCCGAAGAGATTTGCGAGGGACAGCTACAGATGGAAGAGGGTTCCATGATGGGCCTCTCGTATGCGCAGCTGGATGCCACAACAGAACAGATGGAGGATGTAGACCTCTACATGCAATGCCTGGCCGTGCCGGCACGTCGCGATGTCAATGATCCCGATGTGCGCGCCGGCGAACAGCTCTTCTACGAAGCAGGATGTCACCTATGCCACGCCACGACCCTCCACACCCGTCCTCGCGGTACCACTCTGCTGAACGGTACTACCCTGCCCTGGCTGGGCGGACAGACCATCCACCCCTACTCGGACTTCCTTCTGCATGATATGGGATCGGAGATCATGGGTGTCGGTCTGAACGATAACTTCGTAAGTGGTCTGGCACGCGGCAACGAATGGCGCACGACACCGCTCTGGGGTGTCGGTCTGCAACAAAAGGTCAACGGACACACCTATTTCCTCCACGATGGCCGTGCCCGCAACTTCACCGAAGCTATCATGTGGCATGGTGGCGAGGGCGAAGCCTCGAAAAACAAATTCAAAAACATGAACCGACAGCAGCGCGAGCAGCTCATCCGCTTCCTCTGGTCGCTGTAAGGGGAGAGAGAAGTTGAAAAATTGAAAGATTGAAAGATTGAGAAATTGAAAGATTGAAAATTGAAAGATTGAGAGATTGAAAAACAAAAAATATCAAAATATGAAAAGATTCTTCCTTCTTGCTGCCACGCTGGCGTTGACCAGCCCTATGATGGCAGACAACCTGCCCGGCACGAGCGAACCTTCGCGCCTGGACATGTCCAACGGCGTTATTCCCATCGCCGACGACCGCGGCTTTACTCTTCAGAGCGCTGACGGACAGTTTGTCTTCAAGCCCTATATGATGCTTCAGAGCTCTGCCATGTTCAGCTACTACGACGACGAAGGTCTGGACAAGGCCTATAACCAGGACAATGTGGCCAACTCAGGCTTTGCCATTCCATACGCCGTCATCGGCTTCACGGGCAGAGCTTTCGGGCGCATCGACTACAACATCTCCGTGAATGCTGCGGCCTCGGGAGCCAACGTGCTGCAGCAGGCCTGGATCGACTATGCCGTGAATCCTGCCATACGTTTTCGTGCAGGTAAGTTCAAGACACCATTCACCCATGCCTGTCTGACCACGCTCGGAGAGACACTCTTTCCCAGCGTGCCGACCTCGCTGACTGCCGCCAGCATTATGCCTTACTCGCTGAACACCGTCACACCCGCCATCGGCACCGGCTTCGATCTTGGCGTAATGATGCACGGACTCATCCGCGACCGCTGGGGCTACGAGATAGGACTCTTCAACGGCACCGGCCCCGGCACCAACGCTGCCACCAAGACCTTCTCGGACGATATCCACATCCCATCGCTGCTATATGCCGGCCGCTTCACCTTTCAGCCCAAAGGCGCCATGCCCCTCACACAGGGCAACCGCCGCCTGCAGCACCTCGACAAGATGCTCATCGGTCTCAGCGTGAACTACAATGTCGAGAGCGAGAGCGAGTCCACCAACGACCTGCGAGCAGGCTTTGAGTTCGCCTGGCTGAAGGACCGCTGGTACTTTGCAGCCGAGGCATACTGGATGCACGTCGGCTTCACCGACCGCCAGAAGATCAGCGACACCTTCAACTACTGGGGCGGCTACGCCCAGGTGGGTTGCTTCGTGGCCAAGGACTGGCAGGTTGGCGTACGCTACGACCTGATGGACCGCAACGGTTCCGACAAGGACGGCCTGCTGAACATGCCAGCAGCCGTGGTCAACTATTTCGTTCCCAAGACGAACATCAAGCTTTCGGCCATGTACCAGTTCAACGGTCGCTGGGGCCACGACACGCAGCTCGACCGCGACCTCGACGACCTCGGCATCTCCACTCACACGGCCTGCGTCAAGATGCAGTATGCCTTCTAGAATGACGAATGACGAATGACAAATGACGAATGACGAATGACAAATGACGAATGACAAATGGAAAATGTAAAAATAAGACTTTCTGTCTTGCTGCTTGCTGCAGTCACGATGGCTGCGTGCGATGACGGCACCATCCAAGAGAAAAGCTACACCTCCGCTGACGGCAGGAACGTGCGCCTCGAAGGTGTCATCGAAGGATGTGGTGCCTGGGACGACGGCTACAGCGTCAACATCGCCGGTTTCAGCGAGAACGACGACTATGCCACCATCGCCAAAGTGATTACTCCCGATGCCGATGGCCACGTGTCCGTGCTGCTCTCGGGAATCCCTGAGACAGTGACCAGCGTGCGTCTCTGCGTCCTGAACCGTCTGCGCCAGCTCATCGCCACCTTTGCAGAGGTTCAGATAGCCTCGGCCAGCACTCGCGACACGGTCCGCATGGACGTTGACACGGTCAATGCAGGTCGTTTCGCTGCCATCCAGACAGCTTATTTCAACACCACCTGCATTGCTTGCCATGGGGCTACGGGACGTGCCGCTGCAGGTCTTTTCCTCACCGCCGACCGCAGCTACGATGCCCTCGTTGGTGCACCTTCGACAAAGGTGACAG